>JBKOVX010000189.1:0-6427 GCA_046724115.1 Gemmatimonadota bacterium
CGACCCGCGCCGACGGAAGCCTTGCGACTTTTGAGTCGAACGGGCAACGGGTCGAGATAATGGCGGACGAGAACACGCGTGATGGCGGACATCTGAACGAGCGCGGCCGCGTGATTGCGGCGAAGGCGCTGCTCAATGCGCTCTCCGGAGCGCAGGAGCGTGGATCATGAATCGGCGCCGCTCCGTTTTTGCCAAGCCGTTGGTCCACCAGCCACCGGAGATCTACCAGCCGTCCAGGCTGCTCATGATCCGCGCGCTGTCCACCGCGATCAACCTGCTGCCGGAAAAATGGCGGAAGGGGGGAAGCAAACTCGCGGACATCGCTGAGAGGCTCGAGCTGGCGGATCTGCGACGCACCGATGGTCTGGCGTATCGCGTTCGCCGGGCCAGACAGATGGGCGCCACGGTAGGAGAAGGCTGCCGACTCTATTCTCTGCGCATCGCCTCCGAAGCGGAACTGGTCGAGCTGGGCGACAACGTCATAGTGTCGGGCGAGGTCATCTTCATTACCCACGACGGCGCCATCCACACCGCGCGGGAACGATTCCAGAATGCGAACGGCCATTACGGCCGCATTCGAATCGGCAACAACTGCTTCATTGGAATGCGCGCGACAATCATGCCCGGCGTCGAACTCGGCGAAGGGTGCGTCGTCGCAGCTGGCGCAGTCGTGATGGACAGTTTCCCGGAAAACTGCGTCATCGCTGGCAACCCGGCTACTTACGTGTGCCCGTCATCGATCTACATGAACCTCAAACGGCACAGCGCGGCGACGATCTACGACGCGAACTACCCATTCCCACTGAAGATGCCTCCCGACATCCTGAAGGAGAAAATGGCAAAGGTGCCATACAAGATCTCGCGTCGCCGCACCGATGGCGATCTCTCGCGCCGGGGGCCCGTCGCCAGCTGAAATGCCTTCGATGCAGCCGCACATCGCATTCGTCGCTGAAGGTGATGCGAACACGATCGACTGCTGGTCGGGGTCGGGTCGGAAGTTCGTCGAGGCTCTTCGCGACGCTGGGGCACGCGTCGACGTTTACGACGCCGAGCTGAAGTCGTGGAGTCGCGCCGCGGCGGCAGCGCTGACGTATCACCCGACCCGTAAGCGTTGGCAACAGCGGTATGGACTGGGAACGGTGCCTTTCCAGGTGCGCTCGGCAAGAATCAGCTCTGCGCTGGCCGCCGCACCTGAGCGATACGACGCGATCGTCCAGATCGGCGCCACGTTCGTCATCAGCGCCGCCGCGCGACGCGGCGCGCCATACATCGTGTACTCGGATTCGAATATCGCATATGCGATGCGCGGAGCGCCGTACTCGTCGGCGAGCAAGCTTGCGCCGGGTGAGGTGGAGTCGGCGTTCAGACGGGAGCGCAACGTCTACGAGGCGGCGGATCGCATCTGGGCGATGAGCGACGCACTCGCTCGATCGTTCCGCGCTGACTTTGCGCAGCCCGAGGACAAGATCAAGACGATATATGCCGGTGCCAACAATCCACCAGCTCCGGTCCCGGGAGTTCGCCGCGAGCCGCGCATCCTGTTCGTCGGCAAGGATCACCAGCGCAAGGGGAGCAGCGTTCTGTTGGAGGCGTTCCAGATCGTGCGTCGCGAGATACCGCAGGCGGAGCTACATGTGGTGGGCGGTCTGCACCTCGACGGCGATCATCCAGGAGTCGTTACTCACGGCTTCGTCTCGCGCTCTACGCCAGCGGGGCAGCACCAGTTCGATCATCTGTTCGCCACTGCGTCAGTTTTCTGCCTGCCGTCGCGGTATGAGCCTTTCGGAATTGCCTTTCTCGAGGCGATGCAGGCTGGTCTCGCGTGTGTCGGGACCGACCGTTGGGCGATGCCGGAGATCATCGATGAGGGGAAGACCGGCTGGCTGGTGCCGGACGGGTCGGTTGCTGATCTCGCCGCCGTGTTGACCGCCGCACTCCGCGATCCGGGACGGTGCGCAGCGATGGGTGCGCTCGGCCGCCAGCGGTGTTTGGAGCAGTTCACCTGGGAGCGTAGTGCCAGGCGCGCAATCAACGATCTCGAATCACTGCTGACCCACAATCCGTCGGTCGAAGCGGCGCACGCGACGACCTGATCAAT
Source organism: Gemmatimonadota bacterium (assembly GCA_046724115.1). GTDB lineage: Bacteria > Gemmatimonadota > Gemmatimonadetes > Gemmatimonadales > Gemmatimonadaceae > UBA4720. Next base: position 2,099 of record JBKOVX010000189.1, read on the forward strand.
GATGATCTGCAAAGTCTGGGACGCCGACTATCCGTGGGACGTGCGTGTCGAGAAGGTCGCCCGCTCCTTGACCGATGCCGGTCACGAGGTCCATCTCGTCGCCCGCAATCGCGCGCGGCGATCACAGTACGAGCAGCTACCCGAAGCGCACGTGCATCGTTTGCGGTCGCTGCCGATTGGAAGACGCCTTGACAGCGCAACGATGTTCCCCGCCTTCTTCAACCCTCGCTGGGCAGCGGCGATCGTTGGGACAGCTCGCCGGACCAACGCCCGGATGGTGATGGTCCGAGACCTTCCTCTCGCACCAACGGCCATTTGGGCCGGCCGCCGGCTGGGCATTCCAGTGGTGCTCGACATGGCAGAGAATTATCCGGCCATGATGCGCGGGCTGTGGGAGACGGGAGTTCATCGGCCGACCGACGTCCTGGTGCGAAATCCGGCTGCCACCGCCGCCGTCGAGCGTTGGGTGCTGAAGCGAATCGATCACGTGCTCGTCGTCGTGGAGGAGTCTGGCGAACGGTTGCGTGAGCTGGGCCTGGCGGGCGACCGTATCACGGTCGTATCGAACACGCCTTCGCTCTCCAGACTGCGTGAGTTGAGCCCGCGCGTGCACATGCAAGGCAAGCCGATCGAGCTGATTTATCTGGGACTGCTCGAGGCTCCGCGGGGAATCGGAGTGCTGATCGAAGCAGTCGCGCGCACCAGGCAGGCGGGCATTGCTGCAAGACTCACCATCCTCGGCGATGGTCGCGAACGCGGCAACTTCGAGCGGCTCGCGGCAAGCCTCGGATTGGAAGGTGACAGTGTCCGGTTCCTCGGGCGCGTTCCGTATCCCGATGCGGTTCGCATGCTACAGGCTGCCGACGTCGGAGTGGTCCCCCACAAGGCGAACGAGAGCTGGAACACGACCATTCCGAACAAGCTCTTCGATTATATGTCCGCTGGTCTCGCCGTTCTTACTTCGAGCGCAAAACCGGCGGCGAGAGTCGTACGGGATTCGGGGGCAGGGCTCGTCTTTCAGGACGGTTCCCCAGGCGATTGCGCGACGGCGATTCAGAATCTTGCGAACGCAGACTTCCGTGGCCGCTGCGGCGCGAATGGAAGACACGCGATCCTGCGCCGATTCAACTGGGAGCGAGATTCTTCGCAGATGCTGCAAGCGATAAATCGCGTGGGCATTCCTCAGGCGGTCGCATGAGCGCCTGGTCGATGCTGCAGCGCGCGTTCGGCTGGGGCGGCGTCATCGCCTTCCATGGAATTGGTCGCGATCCGCACCTGCCGGTGATGCACATCTCGCCGGAGCGGTTCGAATCGCAGCTGCGCCACCTGAAGGATTCCTATTCGGTCGTGAGTCTGCGCGAGCTCCTCGCACGCTGGCGCGTCCGGGGCTCAACCAATGGCTGCGTCGCGATCACCTTCGATGATGCCTATGCGGGTGTTCTGAAGCACGCACTACCAGTGCTTCGTGCGCTCGATCTTCCTGCCACGGTCTTTGTTACATCGGATCACGCCGTGCGCGGGGCAGCGTACTGGTGGGATTCGGTGGAGCTGGAGCGTCTTGCCGTGCGCGCGGACAAATGGACGGATGCTCCAGAGGCGGTGGGTCTGCCAGCTTGTGATAGCGATGACTCGGAGGCGACCGATCGTATCCGCAGCAGGGTACTTGCGCGGTTCGCCGGACGCTGGCCCGAGGCTCGCGTCGCGACCGCTGACTCCGATTGGCGTTCCATGACCTTCACAGAGCTCACGACGCTGGCGTCCGACCAACGAATCGAATTCGGCGTGCATACCGTGACTCATCCGGCGCTCCCGTTTCTCACGTTCGACGAACAGGTCGCGGAAATGGAGAGCAATCTGACAGCGCTTCGGCGGCATTTGCCGCGAGTGTTGCCGGTCGTGGCGTATCCGTACGGCCTCTACGACGCAACGACGTTGCGGGCCGCGCGTGCCGCGGGAATGTCGGCGGGTTTTACCATGGAAGGCCGGGCAGCCGCTGAGTGTCCCTCGTTGATGACCATCCCAAGGGTGGGCTCGGGTGAGGTATACGCACCCGCCGCGCTCGCGCGGAAGCTCAATCGGGCTCTGCGTCCGGCGCTGGTGATTCGCAACCGTGGCATTCACCCGCGACTGCCACGAGACCCGCTGGCCGGAAGGGTACAAACGGCCGGACGGCCGGGGGCATTCGCTCAAATGAGAGAACTGTAATGCGCCTAAGCCGCGCCTACTCCAAAGCGCCCGTTTGGGTTCAGAACCTTCTCGTATCCGCATACGGAATCCGGCTTCGGCGGCTGCGCTACGGCCGGACGGGCCACGAGACATTGTCCTGGCTTCGCAAGTCGCAGTGGATGTCCGCCGACGAAGTGCGCGATTATCAGTTGTCGACGTTGACCGAGCTCGTCGCGAGTGCCGCTTCGGACGTGCCCTATTATCGTCGCCGCGGGCTCGAGGGGATTGACTTCGAGTCTTTCGACCAGCTGCGAGAGATTCCGCTGCTGACCAAATCCGAAGTTCAGCGAGTCGGTCGCGATCTCATCTCGACGCGATATCGCTGGCGCGACCTCAGTGAGGTTCACACCGGCGGAACGACCGGTAAGCCATTGGCGATCTACTGTGACAGCCCGACGCTGCAAAGAAACTACGCCTTCTTCAGTCGCTTCAAGGAGTGGGCAGGCATTGAGGACGGTGCCCGTGTTGCAACTTTTGCCGGTCGCACGGTGGTACCGCCCGGCGCGGGCGAGCCGTACTGGCGCCACAATCGCGCTGCCAACACTATGCTGTTCTCGTCCTACCACATCGGCCAATCGACGATTCCGTCGTACGTGAAGGCCCTCGTCGATTTCAGGCCATCACTGATCGACTCGTATCCATCGAGTATCGAGCCGCTCGCCAGATACATCGTCGAGCGGGGAATCACCTCCATCCGGCCGCGCGCGGTAATCACGTCATCGGAGACGCTGTTTCCGGCGGCGCGATCTCTCATCGAGCGCGCGTTCGACTGCCGTGTGTTCGATCACTATGGGGGCGCCGAGATGGCGGCGCTCATCACCCAGTGCGAAGAAGGCACCTACCACGTGGCTCCCGAATTCGGCGTGATCGAGGTAATCGCCAACGGTCAGCCCGTGGCTCCGGGCGAGCGTGGAGAAATCGTCGCCACGGGGTTTATCAATCCGGTGATGCCGCTGTTGCGTTACGCGACCGGCGACTACGGCGTGCCGGGCAACGGCCACAAATGTGCGTGCGGGCGAGCGGGCCAGACGCTGATGCAAATCGAGGGGCGGATGGACGATATCATCGTCACGCCGGAGGGTCACCTGGTGGGACGGCTCGATCCGATTTTCAAGGCGGTTTCCTCGCTGTCTGAGACACGCATCGTCCAGGACGAGGTCGATCACGTTCGCGTGGAGATCGTTGCCACCGAATCGTTCACGCGCGCGATGGAGCAGGAGCTCCTCAGCCAACTTCGCGCGCGCATCGGGAACGAGATGCGCGTGGACATTGTGCGCGTACAGTCGATCGAACGAACCGCCGGCGGGAAACTGCGGACGACGGTAAATCTCGTCTACACCCAGTCGGGACCCGACAGGCAGCTGACGCTAAAACAATAGCCGGTGCTTGGTGCGCACCGGCTATTGTTTTTCAAGCTATTGAGTCGTGCTACTTGTGCCAGATCACGAAGTCGTCGATGTCGATCGTAAAGCTGTGTGCCGAATCTGGAATGCCATCCACCACGAGGCCCGGGAACTGGACCAGGCTGATTCCTTCGGCGCTGTGGTCATACCCCGCGGCGAAATCGTCGAGCACCAGGATCCCGTCAATCCAGATCTGTTCGCCGGCGGGACTGGTCGTCTTGATGTGCAGCGTGTACTCGTGCCACTGACCATCGTTCACTGTGTCGAACCGCGGCGTCTGCGAGATGTTCTGGCCGAACGGATTGGGCTGCCGCGTACTTGTATTGTCGTGGGAAGTGAATTGCCACGCCGGGCTCACCAGCATTCCGACGCCCATGGTGTAGCGGTAGCCGACCGCCCTCCACGGCATGAACCACTTGATCCCCGAGCCAGTTCTGCCGGAATAAGGCAGCGCGCCCGGCGAGATCCGGAAATAGAATCGGTAATATCCATCCTGCATTACCGGGAAAGTCTTTTCGATCAGGTTGTCGTCATTGCCGGGCGAGTAGCTGAAGCGCACCGCTGAACCACTATGTCCGTCCGTCACTCGCGAGATGCTCCCCGCTGGCGTGTAGCCCAGTAACTGATCGGCGAGAGTCGCGCCGTCGAAATTGTCCGACCAAAGAGTCACATCACCAGCGCCTGGTTCCGGCGACGAGCC
>JBKOVX010000186.1:0-5280 GCA_046724115.1 Gemmatimonadota bacterium
GCATAGGGCGGGTCAACAATTGGACGGGCTTCGGCGAGGGAAGGTCACTCCACGAATAGGCTAAGGAGTGCCGGCGGAGGCTGCGGGGCGGCTGACTAGGCCAAAAGACAACTGCCTGCTGGGCGCTGTCAGCTGCTGTGCTTAACGCTAACCGCCTAGACAGATCTCTTTGGCGCTCTAGGCAGCTGCCGCAGGTTCCTTAAGCCAGTGAGATCTGTCCGGTCGTCTGCAGCGGTCAGCAATCAGCGACAGCAGCGGTAAGCGCCCTGCAGGCAGTTGTCCTTGCCATAGGAAACGCAAATGCGGCCCTGCATTGCAGGGCCGCGTTGATCGATCTCGACACCAAAGCCGCTAGAATGGCAAATCGTCGTCCGTCTCCTCGAGCGCCCCCGGGAAATCCTCGAAATCGGTGCCGCCCGATCCAGCCGCTCCTGTCTTCGCACCCGCCGCAGCCGGCGCGCGGCTCCGTCCGCTCCCTTCGCTGTCGAAATCGCCCGACGCCCCGCGACCCCCGCCGAGCATGATCAGCTCACGCACGTTGATCTCGGTGCTGTAGCGAGTCTGATTCTCCTTGTCCTGCCACTGGCGGTACTCGATCCTGCCGTCGACATAGATCTTGTCGCCCTTCTTGCAATACTTCTCGACGACGTCGGCCAGACCGGAGCCCTTGGTGTTCCACACTACGCACCGGTGCCACTCGGTCTTCTCCTGCTTCTCGCCATTCTGCGAATTCCACTGGCGGCTCGTAGCGAGCGAGAATGTGGCGACCCGGTTTCCTCCGGTCGTCGACCGCACCTCGGGATCGCTGCCCAGGTTTCCGATCAGCATCACTTTGTTCAGACTTCTGCTCACTGTGCCTCCTGGCGAGAGTTCGTTTCCCGCCCAGAATAGTATAGGTGGGGCTCAGACCCCGGGCAAACCATCGATTTCAGCGGTCAGCAAAACTTCCCGCCTTTCTTTCCTCGCCTCCTTCGGCGACTTCCAAAGTCCTGCGCATCACCAGCGCGTCTTCCACCGGTCGCCGATAGTAATTCTTGCGACGCCCGATTTCCGTGAAGCCGCGTTTTTCGTACAATCCGCGCGCGGCCCGGTTCGACTCACGCACCTCCAGGAAGGCGTTCCGCACCCCGCGACCGCCCAACTCGATCAGGACTGAATCGAGCATCTGACCGGCGTCGCCCTTCCCTCTTGATGCCGACTCAACAGCCATGTTGAGCACCTCGGCATCCTCTCCGACGGCAAAGGCGATCACGTAACCCGTGACCCGATTTTCAGGGGGTAACACGAGCACCTCAAAGATAGCAGGATACCCGACCAGCAGACGTCGAAAGGATTCCTCGCTCCATGGATCCGCGAAGGACGCGCGCTCTATCCTCGCGACGTCGCTGACGTCGCCCTCGGTCGCTGGGCGAAGTAGCGCGGTCACGTGGTAAGCTTGCGGCCGTGGGTGGCTTCCCAGCGGACCTGCGCCTCGGCGAGACGCCCATAGTCGGGCTCCCAGGAGGCGAGATCGACTGGGCCGAGTTGAACTATCCAGTCGAGGATGGGTCCAACTCCGCGAGCATGCGGATGAGCGTCGATTCCCTGACCGGGTCCGATCACTTTGATTCCCCGCTCGTGATTGCGCACTTCATCGAGCTCGGCGCGAGATAGAATCGTCGGCGGGCCGACGTCGATCCCTCGAAGTCCAAAGTCGACCCCGAGATCCTTTTTGGAGAGGTCGAGCATGGGCACAATGCTTCGAGGCAGCCATGGCGGTTTTGTTATTCGCGCCGCATAGAATTCGCCACGCATTGCATCGAGCACCGAGAGATATTCCCCCGAGGGGAGGGGCGGTTGTGCGCCGGTTACGGTGAGTGCCAAAGATGATACCGCGAACAAATCGACCCCATAGCCCACGGCCAGTCCTTTCGCCACGGACGCAGCAACACGCAAGCTCGTGAAGCTGCCCGGCCCCGACCCACAGACGATTCGCTCGATTCCTTCTCGAGGCACCTTCGACTCGCGTAAGCACTCCGCGATCGCGGGCATGAGCCTCTCACCCTTCCCCGCCCGTGGTGATGCGCCGTCGTCCTCCTTTAGCGTGCGCTCGGCGAGGACCTTCGATCCGAGAAGCACCACGACGCTTGCTTCGTACGTCGATCCGTCGATCGCCAGTGTGTAGGCGTCATTCTTCACCGAACGACTAACCTGCGAGAAGGATCCGTCGCGTCGGATCGTCGGGGACGTAATCGAGATCGATTGGAAGATGGTCTTCCGGTAGCCGTGATCCGGCTCTCTCCGGCCACTCCACGAGAACGAGAGATCGCGAGCTGACGATCTCGTCCCAGCCGAGGTTCGTCAGCTGCTCCGGTGAATCGAGACGGTAGAGATCGATGTGAAACACTGCCGATTTCGGTGCGCGATATTCGTGCACCAGCGCGTAAGTCGGACTGGTTATCTCGTCCAGAACGCCGTAACCGCGGGAGATCGCGCGCGCGAGCGTGGTCTTGCCGACGCCGAGCTCCCCAGTCAGCGTCACAATCAGTGGCGGCGTTATCGCCTTGCCAAGGTCTTCGCCCCAGTGCTGGAGCTCGCGCTCGGTGAGCAGGAGGTGTCCCTTGCCGGCGAGCGGCGGAACCAGGTGCCGGTGGGCGGGCATTCTACCGGCCGTGAAGGCCCGCCAACGATCCTCTGCTCTCCGACTGGCGCCCTGCTTTTGCCTTGATCTCGAACAGCTCGTCGCGGATCCGCGCCGCTGCCTCGAAGTCGAGATTTGCGGCCGCCTCGCGCATCTGTGCCTCGAGCTCGGCGATCAAGGCCGGCAGGTTGTCCTTGCCGTAATGAGCGCTCGATTCCGCGACGCGCCGTCCCTTCTCCCGCTCTCGCTCCTCACGCTCCGTGCGCGCATCGGCGACCCGGGTGATGAACCGCACCTGATCGACGCTCTTCTTGACGCTCACCGGCGTGATGCCATGCTCGCGGTTGTAGTTCTGCTGCAGCTCGCGGCGGCGACTGGTCTCACCGATGCACCACTCCATCGATCCGGTCATCCTGTCGGCGTAGAAGATGGCGCGCCCATTGAGATTTCTCGCCGCGCGACCGACGGTCTGAATCAGCGAGCGATCGCTGCGCAGAAATCCTTCCTGATCCGCGTCGAGAATGGCGACCAGCGAAACCTCCGGCAGGTCGAGGCCTTCCCTCAGAAGGTTAATTCCAATGAGAACGTCGAATTCGCCGAGCCGCAGCCCCCGCACGATCTCCATCCGCTCGATCGCATCGATGTCGGAGTGCATGTACCGCACGCGGACTCCCATCTGCTGCAGATAGTCCGCGAGATCTTCGGCCATGCGCTTGGTGAGCGTGGTGACGAGCACTCGCTCTCCCCGCCGTTCGCGAATGCGAATCTCGTTGAGCAGATCGTCCACCTGCCCGCGCACCGGACGCACCTCGATCTCGGGATCAACCAGTCCGGTCGGCCGAATGATCTGCTCGACCACGGCGCCTTCCGAGAGCCGCAGCTCGATTTCAGCGGGAGTGGCGCTGATGTTCAACGCGCGCGGCGTCAGCGCCAGAAACTCGTCGAACATGAGCGGACGATTGTCGAGCGCGCTCGGCAGACGGAACCCGTAGTCGACGAGCGTCAGCTTGCGGGCGCGGTCGCCGTTGAACATGCCGCCGATCTGCGGCAGCGTCACGTGCGATTCGTCGACGACGACCAGAAAGTCCTCCGGGAAATAATCGAACAGGCACGCCGGCCTCTCGCCTTCCGCCCGCCCGGAGAGATGACGCGAATAATTCTCGATTCCGGCGCAGGTACCGATCTCGAGCATCATCTCGATGTCGAAGTTCGTGCGCGACTCGAGTCGCTGCGCCTCGAGCAGCTTGTTGGAAGCCCGCAGATCGGAAAGCCGCTGGGCGAGCTCTTCGCGGATCAGTGCTACCGCGCGCTCGATCGTCGGGCGCGACGTGACGAAATGCTTCGCCGGATAGATCGCCGCCTTCTCCAGATTTGCGATAGTATCGCCGGTCAGGGGATTGATCTTGCTGATTCGCTCGATCTCGTCGCCCCACATCTCGACTCGCACGCCTTGCTCTTCGTACGCCGGCAGGATCTCGACCGTGTCGCCCCGCACGCGGAACGTCCCCCGCTCGAGACCCATGTCATTGCGCGAGTACTGGATCTTCACCAGTGAGCGCAGAATATCGTCGCGCGCGATTTTCTGACCCTTGGTCAGCGTGACCATCTGCTCGCGATAGGAGCGCGGATCACCCAGACCATAAATCGCCGAGACGGTGGCTACAATAATCACGTCGTCGCGCTCCATCAGGCTCGAGGTCGCGCGCAATCTCAGTCGATCGATGTCCTCGTTGATCGACGCATCCTTCTCGATGTAGGTGTCGGTCGTCGGGACGTACGCTTCCGGCTGGTAGTAGTCGTAGTACGAGATGAAGTACTCGACCGCGTTGTGTGGGAAGAAGCCCTTGAGCTCCCCGTACAGCTGCGCCGCCAGCGTCTTATTGTGCGAGAGGACGAGCGTGGGCCGGCCGAAATCCTTGATGACATTCGCTACCGTCATCGTCTTTCCGGATCCGGTAACGCCGAGCAGGGTCTGGAATCGGTCACCCCGATCCAATCCCCGTATCAGCTCCGCAATCGCTTTTGGTTGGTCACCGGCGGGCGCGAAGGGCGCCCGCAGATCAAATACCGCCTTGGCCATTCTTTATGTCGCTCTGCAGACGCTCCCGGCGCGCGACCTCGGTCACACCCTTCACTCGTCTTGCCGCTTTCAGAATTTTTTGCAGGTGTGCGAGATTGCCCACTTCGACGGCGAGCTCGCCAATTACGTGTCCGTCGGAGCTGTGCAGCTCGAAGCTCCTGATGTCCGTTCCGGTCGCTGACACCGCCGTTGCCAGATCGGCGTAGAGTCCGCGGCGATCTGTCGCTTCGAGCGCGAGCCGCACCATGAACTTCTCGCCCTCCAGCTCCTTCCAGTCGATCTCGAGCCGGCGCTCGGGCTCCTGGACCAGCATCAACAGGTTCGGACAGTCAGAACGGTGAATGCTCACTCCACGGCCGCGTGTTACATACCCCACAACCGGGTCGCCGGGCACGGGCTGACAACATTGGGCGTACCGGACCATCATCCCGTCGACGCCCTGGATGCGGACGCCCTTGGTGGTACCGCGGACCTTGTCGACCAACCAGTCGAGTGGACCAGGCTTGGGCCCTTCGGCGGCGCCGTCCGTCTCCGGGTACAGCTCCTTGAACACCTGCGAGACGTTGACGTCGCCCTGACC
>JBKOVX010000105.1:0-3522 GCA_046724115.1 Gemmatimonadota bacterium
CCCGAAGCCCCTAGCCGCTCCGCTCACAGCGCTTGGCGGTAGTCGTAAGTTGCAGTTTTCTCGAAGCCCCCAGCCGGTAGTCGTAAGTTGCAGTTAAGCAATGCGTAGAGCCTAGCGCTTAGGTATTTTCCGGCGGATGTCCTCTCCTGATCAAACGACCACCTGCCCCTCCTGCGGCGCCTCGGCTACTGGCCGCTACTGTTCCAGTTGTGGCGCTCCACTGGCGGGTGCGACCTGTGCTGCATGTTCAGCCGAGCTGAGCCCCGGCGCCAAGTTCTGCCACCGGTGCGGGACTGCAGTCGGCGCCGCCACACCCACAGCGGCGGCAAGGGAAACCAGGACCAACTCCCTGCCCTGGATCGTTGCGGCCCTGGCTTTCCTCGCCCTGTTCGCGATGGCCGCCGGACGCGGATTCAACGCGCGGCGAAGCAATACCGTCGACGGCTCGCAGAATGCTTTACCACAAGCGGGTCTCGATGATCGGGGTGTGGCGACTGATGATGAATCTGGTGCCGGCGTTCGCGCGCCCGATATCTCCAGTCTGTCTCCGCAGGAGCGCGCTGACCGTCTATACAATCGAGTCATGCTGCTGGCGAGTCAGGGAAAGATCGACAGCGTTCAGTTCTTCGCTCCAATGGCACTGACCGCCTATCAGATGCTTTCGCCGCTCAATGCCGACCAGCGCTACGACATCGGACGGATCGGCGAGGTCGCAGGTGCATTGCCACTCGCCAAGGCACAAGCCGACACCATTCTGCGCGAGAATCCGAACCACCTGCTTGGCCTGATCCTCGAGGCCAGGCTGGCAACACTGGCGGGCGACACCAATCAGCTCCATTCCTACGAGCGAAGACTGATCGCCGCTCAGAAGACGGAGCTCGCCTCGAAGAAGGAAGAATACGTCCGACATCAGGACGACATCACCAATGCTCTCCAGCAGGCACGCAAAAGCCTTGGAATAAAGACATGACGACTGCCAGCACTATCCATCTCGCTCACAGTCCGGACTCGGACGACGCATTCATGTTCTACGCCCTCGCCGACGGACAGATCGATACCCAGGGAATCGACTATGTCCACGAGCTCCAGGACATCGAGACGCTCAATCGCCGCGCCCTTCGCGGTGAGCTCGACGTGACGGCGGTATCGATTCACGCCTACGCGTACCTGTCGGATCGGTACGCGCTGCTCCCACACGGGGCTTCGATGGGCGACGGCTACGGTCCAATGCTGGTGTCGCTAAAGCCGGCGACGCGCGAGCAGATCGCTGGCAAGCGCATTGCCGTTCCAGGGATGATGACCAGCGCGTACCTCGCGCTCAGACTTTATCAGCCGGATTTCGTTCCAGTCGTTGTTCCTTTCGATCAGATCGAAGAGGCTGTGTTGCGCGGCGATGTCGATGCTGGTCTCCTCATCCACGAAGGCCAGCTGACCTACAAGGACAAAGGATTGCATCTTATCGCCGACATGGGTGCCTGGTGGCTGCAAAAGACCGGCTTGCCGCTTCCGCTTGGAGGCAACGTCATCCGCAAGGACATGCCGCGTGATGTCCAGCGGAAAGTTTCGCGGCATCTGCGCGAGAGCATCGCCTACGGCCTCGACCATCGTAAGAACGCGCTCGACCACGCGATGCGCTACGCGCGCGACCTCGATCGCGAAAAGGCTGACACTTTCGTCGGGATGTACGTCAACGACTGGACGCTCGACTACGGCGAGCGCGGACGTGAGGCAATTCGTCTTTTCCTCGAGGAAGGCGTCAAGTCGGGTGTAATCACACGCCCGGTGACGGTGGAGTTCGTTGACGACTGAGCTTGTCGCCGAGCTCGAGCGACGCGCCGCGCGGTTTGCGGCAGTCGCGACTGTTCAGCAGGCCATCTCCGCAACCATTTCGCTCAAGGAAGCCTACCGCGAGATCTACAAGGCTGTCGCTTCCGTAGTCGATGCACCGTGCTTCGCCCTGATGATCGCTGACCCGGTATGCGAGAAATTCAACGCCCACTGTATCGTCGTCGATTCGCAGGAGCGAGAAGGTGAGAGTGTCCTCGATTTTCCCAATGGCACCGAGACCATCGCCAGGGTTTTTCAGAGCGGCGAGCCGATCATCTCGTCCAGGCCGGAGCGCTGGTGGACGGGCACCATATTCCAGGTTGCATCGAAGCGGGAAGTTCAGAGCGAGATCACCGCGCCGCTCACCTACCACGATCGCACCGTCGGCGTGATGCAGGTCCTGTCGTACAAGACCAACGCCTACGACTCCCACGATCTCGATCTGATCATGCTCATCGCGCGACAGGCGGCGGTCGCAATAGAGAATGCCCGTCTCTTCGACGCACAGCGGAGCGAGCAGCGACAGACCGAAGCGGCGGCGGAGATCGCGCGCCTTGCTCTGCGCAAGGTCACCGTCGCTCACGCCAGTCACCACATCCTCGAGATCATGGACGAGGTGGTGCCATCGAGTGGCAAGGCGATCGGCATCATCACCGCTGATGGTCAGAACATCACTTACGTCGCCGCCAACGGCAGCTGCGCGTCGATGGAGGGGCTGGTCGCGCCGGTTGAGCGAAGTGCGGTGCGGGCCGCCTGGGCCAAAGAGGGGCCGACCTTCGTCGAGAATCTTCGCGAAAAGGCGTACAATCCCGACCGCGTTCCTGAAGAGCCCGCGATCACCATCCCGCTCATCGCCAGCAATCGCCGGCGAGGAGTTCTGATCGTCACGACAGAGACCCAGCAGGTGCAAACCGGTCGTCACGTCGATGCGTTATTACGGCTCGCTCCAGCCGTGGCGCTCGCCATCGACGTTCTGCTCCTCAGCGAGGACGAACAACGCATTCACGCCCGCGAGCGAACTCTTGCCGCCGCACTCGCCACGATGGATCAGCCGGTGCTCATACTTGGCGTCGACGCCAGGGTCCAGTACGCCAACGCCGCTGCGACGAGAGAGTACGGGTACGAGCCAAACGAGATAGCGGGACTTTCCGTCGACGCTTTCGTGGTGCCAGCTACGCAGACATCGCGACGTCAGACCATCCCCGCTCTTCAGCTCGACAAGCCGCTCTGGACGGGTGAGCACATCCATCGCCGCAAGGACGGCACCGAATTCCCGGCTGCCGTGACGCTCAGCCACATCCGCGACGCCAACGACAACATCGTCGGCCTGGTCATCGGCGTCAGAAACCTGACCGAAGAACAGAAGGTCGCGGACCACCTCGGTCGAACCGAGAAGCTCGCCGCGATTGGTGAGTTGGTAGCAGGTGTCGCGCACGAATTGAACAACCCGCTTACCGGGATCTCGACCTTTGCGCAATTGCTGCTCGAGGACAATCTGCAGGGCGAGCAGTTTGAGTCGGTTAGTCTCATCAAGCGCGAGGCCGATCGCGCCATCGGCGTCATTCGCGACCTTCTTCTCTTTGCCCGCAAGACGGAAGCACGCGACGTCGTCGTCGACATCAATACCATCGTCAAACACACCGTGCGTTTGCGCGCGTTGGCGTCGCGCTCAAGTGGCATCGAAGTGCACATGCA
>JBKOVX010000403.1:0-4329 GCA_046724115.1 Gemmatimonadota bacterium
TCGGATGTCCGCACTTGGCGAGCCGGCTCCTGATCCGCGAGCGCCGGACACCGAGGCGATCCGCATCGGCAGGAGTCCTGTGCCGATGCCGCCGCCGCCAACCGCGAAGACACTCGAGGGCATTGTCATCGGCAAGCCCAAAGAGTATTTCCCCGACAGTCTCGACGCGAACATCAGGGATCTCTGCGAGCGGGCGCTGGATCGCTTCCGCTCTATGGGGGCGACGGTGCGGGACATCTCGCTCCCCAGATCGCCGTTGGCGATCCCCGTCTACTACATCCTGGCGCCGGCTGAGGCATCGTCTAACCTGGCGCGTTTCGACGGCGTGCGGTACGGGCTGCGCGTCGACAACGGCAAGGGGCTGAAAGCGATGTATGAGGCGACTCGATCGCAGGGCTTTGGACCCGAAGTCACGCGTCGAATTCTGCTCGGCACCTATGTCCTTTCCGCCGGCTACTATGACGCCTACTACAAGAAAGCGCAGGCTGTGCGGACGCTGATCGCTGATGATTTCCGCGCCGTGTTCACCAGCGGAGTGAACGCCATCTTCACGCCTACAACCCCGACGCCGGCGTTTCCGGTTGGTGCCATCAGCGACCCCTACGAGATGTATCTGAACGACATCTTCACCGTCACCGCCAACCTTGCCGGTGTACCGGCGATATCGGTTCCGATCGGTCGGATGCGCCATCTGCCAGTCGGCGGACAGATCATCACTGCTCACTTCGACGAATACACGATGTTTCGAGTGGCGTACGCTCTCGAGGCGTCGCTGGGAAAAGAGGCGCACCAGTGAGCCGCGAGCGCTACGAGATGGTCGTCGGTCTCGAGGTGCACGTCCAGCTCAAGACGCGGACGAAAGCGTTCTGCGGTTGCTCGACGGACTTTGGCGCGCCGCCGAACACCAACACCTGCCCCGTATGTCTCGCACTTCCCGGCGCGCTGCCGGTTTTGAACAAGCGCGCCGTAGAGCTGGCGACCCGGGCTGCGCACGGTCTCGGCTGCAAGATCAATCCCGTATCGGTGTTCGCGCGCAAGAATTACTTCTATCCGGACCTTCCCAAGGGTTATCAGATCTCGCAGTTCGATCAACCGCTGGCGAGTGGTGGTTCGGTCGTAATCGGGAAATCGGAAGACGGCAAGGAGATTCAGATCGGCATCACCCGGCTGCACATGGAGGAAGACGCCGGCAAGTCGATTCACGATCGCTACCCCGGCGCGACGGCAATCGATCTCAATCGAGCAGGTGTTCCGCTGATCGAGATCGTCAGCGAGCCCGACATTCGCTCGTCAGCCGGAGCCGGCGCCTACTTGCGCACTCTCAAGCAGATCCTCCAGTACCTCGACGTCAGTGACGTCAGCATGGAAGAAGGGAGTCTGCGCGTCGACGCGAACATCAGCGTGCGTCCACCCGGTCAGACCAGGCTCGGCACCAAGACCGAAGTGAAGAACATGAATTCGTTCTCGGCGGTCGAGCGCGCGCTGGAGGCGGAGTTTGACCGTCAATGCAGTCTCCTGGACTCAGGTGGCAAGGTGGAGCAGCAGACCCTCCTCTGGGATGGAGCGCGTGAAACGGTGCGCCCCAGCAGGACCAAGGAAGGAAGCCACGACTACCGTTATTTCCCCGAGCCCGACCTGCGTCCGCTGCTACTCGATGTGAAGTGGATCTCAGACGCTCAAAAAAATCTTCCAGAGCTTCCGGAGGCGAGGAAAGCGCGTCTCGTCGCCGAGTATGGAATCGCCGCCGTCGAAGTCGATCAGTTGATGGTCACCCCGGCCCTCGCCGACTACTTCGAAGCTGTTGCCCGCGCGTCGGGCGACGGCAAAGGAGCCTACAATTGGGTGATGGGCGAAGTATCGGCGACTCTGCGCGCATCCGGTCAGGACATCAGCCTGTTCCGCGTGCGTCCAGCAGACCTCGCGCAGCTGTTGAATCTCGTGCGCGATGGAACGGTGAGCCACACCGCCGCCAAACGGGTTTTCGCGCTCATGGTCGAGACCGGCAAGCCGGCAGCGCAGGTGGCGGCCGACGAGGGCCTCTCGCAAGTCGGCGACGAAGGAGCGATTGCTACCTGGGTGGATGAAGTGCTGAACGAGCACCCCGAGGAAGCGAAGCGCTATCTGGCGGGTGAGAAAAAACTACAAGGTGTGCTGGTCGGCTTCGTTATGAAGAAGTCGAAGGGGCGCGCCGATCCCAAGCGCGTCAATCAGTTGTTGTCCGCTCGCGGCGGGTAAAGCGGCTCGGGCAATCCAGTCGAGAAGTGCAGCGGCGAGCGCGGCATCCCGAAATGCTGCTGCGCCTGCTCGCGCACGTGTTCCTCACCACCGCGTCGTAATGCTGCTCGCCGAACTTTCTTGGCCTCCCTGAGCGCGACGGTTCCGGCCGGATCCAGCTTGAACGGCTCGGCGTGGTCCATTCGCGAGAGCAGGTCGACGATGTAGTCGAACGCGCGGCCCATGTACCTGCCGACTTCCTTTTCACTCAGGTCCCAGCGGCTCTTTTCCTCGACGAGATGAAAGATCCGCTGCCACGATTCGGTGTCCGCCACGTAAACCATTCCGCGGAAAATCCGCCGATTGGTTGGCGTGCTGAAAATCGTCGGGCTCAGGATGCGATCGAGATGCTCGTCGCTGTGCGAGTGATCGCGAAGGATCAGTTGCTTGGCCGTGCGGCTGAATCGCTCTCCGATGTGCACGTCGAAGCGACTCTCCCAGTAGCTGTGGCCGAGCGCCGCCGTCGACGATGTGATCGTCAGCTGGTGCGGCACGAAATAGTTGTGCGCTACTGAATCGGCGGCCAGGTGCGCGAGGTACCCGAGGCCGAATGAGCGCAGCGCCTCCGATTCGGCGTTGTCGTGGATTTCGAAGCCGACGTTCCACGAGTGACAGTGACGTCCGGCTGCCGCGTATTTCTTGGCGATGCTGGTGTCGGCGGCGATCGATCCGTACAGAAAATCATACGGATACGCGGCTAACAGCTCCGCGATGCCCGAGGGAAGCAGCGTGAGCGAGCGCATCACCGCTTCTCCAAGGAAGATGTGGGTACCGGGAGTCCAGGCGTGGGCCACCGACGGCGTCACCATCAGCAGCAGCAACGCCGCCAGAATGACGCCGCCGACGGAGGCCGCGCGCGACGACGCGCGCGACATTCCGCGCGCTCTAGATGCCGATGCGCTTACGCTGACGGCGTACCGCTTTCCGTAGATCGTTCAGCTCGTCTTTCACGACGTCGTTGATCGCATCGCGGGCGGTATCGACGTAGTCGCGCACCTGCTCGACGACGTCGTCAACGGGAATGCGGTCGACCAGCTCGCCGCCGCGCTCGACGGCGCTGCGAAATCCCTGCTTCGCCCTTGGCCCCGCCCACCGCGCACCTTCAACCGCGCGATCACCGGCCCAGCGCGCTCCCTCGAGTCCGCGACCGCCTGCCCACTTCGCTCCTTCGAGCCCGGCGAGTCCTGCCAGCGCCGCCCCGCGACCGGCATAGCGCATCAGTGGACCAACGGGACGACGGCCCGACGGCCCGCGTCTCAACAACAGTGTGATTCCTGCTCCGACAGCAGCTCCGATGAGGGCGGCGGTCAGCAGATCGTATTGCTGCTCGCGCTCCTCGTCGAACTCATTGTCTGGGCTTGACGCGCGGGCGCGGTTTTTCCCAACCGTCGGCTCGGTCTTCGTCGTAGTCCCCATCGGTCCAATCCTCCTCGTCAAATGCCTGATCGATTCCCGTTCGAACGCCGCGAATCGTAGAAGCGGTCGTGACGAACGCCGACTCGGCTTCCTCCTGAACCACCTCGAGCAGCGCGTTCAGCTGATGGATCCGATCTTCAGCCGCCGACACTGCCTGCTGCAATCGCTGATTTACGGCGGCTACAGTCTGACTTACCTGCTGCACATCGACGCGAATCGCAGTAGAGATATAATCAACGTTGTCGGCGATTGCGCTCGCGTGCCTCATGAGCGGATTGACGTCGCCGTAAATCTTGTCGAGCATGTCGCTGACTTTCTTGTAGCTTTTTCGGAAATTCCACGCTGCTGGAATCAGTGCCGCCGACAGCACGATGATCGTCAAGGTGAGGACTCCACTCGCTACGCCCGTGACCTTTTCGAACCAACCGGCCTCGGCCGCGACCTGCTTCATATAAACCGTGTCGCGAACCACGGTCGCGGCCTGCATTAGCAGCTCGCTGCCAATCCATCCCATCATGTGCGTGAAGTGTGCAAGTGAGAGGCCATTTACCGGGGAGCTTTCGTCAACGGTACAAAGAGTGCTCAGTGCAATATATTTTCGCAACACGCTACCACTTTCGACCCCTTGAACATGCCAGC
>JBKOVX010000097.1:0-1383 GCA_046724115.1 Gemmatimonadota bacterium
AATCATGATGGTGGTAACGGAGACGTCGAAAAGCGATCCGGGTCCAAAACTCACTGACGCAGTCGGCGAAGAGCTCAGAGCGTCGGTGAGGACAGTCGGACCTTCCGGGACATCGCCCAGACCCTTGGCCGCGATCCGCCCAATCGGGCCGGGGAAGAACAGGTACAGTAGTGCTACAACCACTGCCAGGATCGCGTAATACGCCACCAGCCGGCGCAGTGGGCGATCCGACTTCATGGTAAGGACGTCTATTAGCTCTCTCAGAACGGGCATAGGGCCCTCCAAGTGCAAAA
This sequence comes from Gemmatimonadota bacterium, assembly GCA_046724115.1. GTDB lineage: Bacteria > Gemmatimonadota > Gemmatimonadetes > Gemmatimonadales > Gemmatimonadaceae > UBA4720. Next base: position 294 of record JBKOVX010000097.1, read on the forward strand.
TGGACGCCTGAACTGTGTCCCAGGCGTTCAGACCCCCCTAATTCGCCGTACATTGGCCGACTTGAGTCTCGCCCTGCAACTGGCGACTTTACAAGGCTATGCCCGAAGAATCCCTGATCGTACGCGGCGCCCGCGAACACAACCTTAGAAACATCGACGTCACCATTCCGCGGGACCGCCTGACGGTCATTACCGGGCTGTCGGGGTCGGGTAAGTCGTCGCTCGCCTTCGATACAATCTATGCCGAGGGCCAGCGTCGCTACGTGGAGTCGCTTTCGGCCTACGCCCGGCAGTTCCTCGGCCTGATGGAGAAGCCCGACGTTGACTCGATCGAGGGGCTGTCACCGGCGATTTCGATCGAGCAGAAGTCGGCCGGCCACAACCCCCGCTCCACGGTCGGCACGGTCACCGAGATCTACGACTATCTCAGGCTCCTTTACGCTCGCGCCGGCACGCCCCATTGCCCCAACTGCGGCCGACCCGTTGAGCGACAGAGCGCCGGCCAGATTGCCGATTCGATTCTGCAGTGGCCGGAAGGCACCAGGATCGAGATCCTCGCGCCGCTGGTGCGGGGCCGTAAAGGAGAGTTCCGCGAGCTGTTCGACGCCGCCCGCAAGCAGGGCTTCGTCCGCGCGATCGTCGATGGCGATCTCGTAGAGGTCGCCAATCCGCCCAAGCTCAATCGTCGGATGAACCACAACATCTCGGTCGTGGTCGACCGTCTGGTCGTCCGCCCCGAAGACCGCGGCCGTCTGAATGATTCGGTGGAAACCGCGCTCAAGCTGGCCGAAGGACTGGTCGAGGTGCAACGGGCCGACGATCGCAGCACGAATCTCTTCTCGGAGAAATACGGCTGTCCCGAATGCGGCATCTCGCTTCCTGAGCTGGAACCGCGTCATTTTTCGTTCAACTCGCCGTTCGGCGCCTGTCCGGCGTGCGGCGGACTTGGCTCGCGTCGCGAAGTCAGCGAAGAGCTGATACTCGGTGATCCGAGCATCAGCATCCTCGAGGGTGTGATTCTCCCGTGGGGAGAGCCGGACGGCTATCTGAAGAAAGTGATTCTCCCCGGGCTCGCCAAACAGTTCGGGTT
>JBKOVX010000248.1:0-4663 GCA_046724115.1 Gemmatimonadota bacterium
CTGAATGACATCCGCCAGCAGCTCGAGCGCTTCGGGCAAACGCTGCGTAGGCACCGAGAACGACCAGCCGAAGCTGTCGCTGCCTGCGCTGGCGGAGATCGTCCCGCCCAGCATCTCAGAGTCCTCTGCGATCTGTGCCGCGCTACGTGTCTTCGTGCCCTTAACCATGGTACGCGCTGTGAGAAGCGTGAGTCCCGCGTGTCCCGCCTCTTCTTCGATCGCGCCACCGAGTATGTAGACGCCGATGCTGGCGATCGGTGCGCCAACCTTTCTGCGCACGAGTATTGGAACTCCCTCGGCGGTGCGGAACACGGAGACGCCAGCTTCTTCTTTTTCGAACTGCGCCGGCTTCCCCTCTGACCGTGGGCTCGCCGCGCGAGCCGGAATCACAGGCAGTCTTTCCGATCCGCCTTCACCCAGAATGCGCTTCATATCAGCGGCATTAACCGCGACCACAGGCGCGCCTTCCGGACGATAGATCAGCGCGGCGGCTTTCTCCTCGGGCAAGTGCTCCCGGGTAACGCGCTGCACATCTTCGGCGGTGACTGACATGTACCGCTTGTAGTACTCGTCGCCGAGCTGCCACCCGCCAAGCGCCTCCCACTCGGCGATGTAATTTGCTCGACCCTCAGCTGTCTCCAGACGACGCGCCCAGCGCGCCTCGAAGATTCGGCGGATGCGGGTGATCTCGTCGTCATCGATGGATCCGACGCGCAGCTGGTGCATCTGATCCCAGATTACGCGCGCCGCTTCCGAAGCTGTCTCCGGCTCAGACTCGGCGTGGACGACAAAGACGCCGATTTCGGTGGGCGTGTAATCGTAAGCGCTGACCGACGACGCCAGCTTTTTCTCGCGCACCGCCCGGTACAGTCGTGACGCGCGACCGGTCGCCAGCAGCGCCGCTGCGGCGTCGAGACCAGCCGTATCCGGATCGAGAGTTCCGGGCGTGCGCCAGCCAAGAACAAGCTGCGTCTGCGCTATGTCACCTGATAGCTCGCGATAGCGGAACCCATCGCGGTCTGGTTCCTCGGGGCCGGCATTGCGAAGCGGTTGCATGGATTCCAGCCCGCCGTACAAATCCGTGACGTGTCGCAGCGCATCGGACGGATCGACATCGCCGGAAATGCTGAGGATCGTGTTGCCCGGGCGGTAGAAATTCCGGTAGAAGCCGTGCATCATCTCGCGAGTAAATGCGCGAAGGCCCGGCTCATGCCCAATGCGCCACCTTCTCATGCGATGTTTGTCGTAGAGAAGCTCGTACAGCGTTTCAGTCGCGACGGCCGCCGGATTGTCCGCTTTGCGCTTCGCCTCCTGGATGATGACTTCCATCTCGCGGCCAAGCTCCGGCGCATCGATCACCGAGTTGGCGTAGGCATCAGCCTGAATCTCGAGTCCTTTGGTGAACCGCGCCGATGGCAGCACCGTGTAGTACGCGGTGTGGTCGTAGATGGTGTGGGCGTTGAGATAGCCGCCGAGCGCCTTGGTCTCCTTTGCGATCTCACCAACACCGCGCGTCGGAGTACCCTTGAAGAACATGTGCTCGAGCGCGTGCGACAAACCGTTCTCGACGTCGGTCTCGTCGAAGTAGCCAACCTTGACGTGCGTCACGATGGCCACGACCGGGGCCGAGTGGTCCTCCTGGATGAGAACGGTCAGGCCGTTGGGGAGGACAGTGCGATGAATACTGCTTGAGTCCATCTAGTTAGGTGATTGAAAAACCAAACTGAACGCTAGTCAGCCAGCGACCGGTACCGAAGGAAGACGAGCCCGAGCGCAAAGAAAAGCAGACCATAGCCGAGCAGCCACAGCACATCCGATGTTGTTGCGGTGCCTTTCCCGATCAAGGAGTTTGCCACGTCGTCGAGGCGATGAACGGGAGGAAGAAGCTCGACCAGCTTGCTCCGCCAATCGTTCTTTGGTCCATATACTCCGCGCAGGATGCGCGAGCCAAGCCAAACGCCTGCCAGAGAAAGCCAGTCGAAGCGTGTCGCGACTGACAGGAAGAATCCGATTCCGCCCATCGCGATGTAGATCAGCGCTGCGTAAAGCAGGAAATTCAGAATGCTGAACGCCGGAAAAAGGAGGCGCAGAAGACCCGACAGAATCAGCATCGCCCCCAGAACACCGACCATGTAGACCGCAAAGACCTCCGCGTAGTACAAGATGGGGTCGATCGGCTTGGCGAACATGAAACGGTAGTACCCGTTCTTGCGATCGGTGGAGACAATGCCATTCATCGCGATCAGCACTGACAGCGATACGATAGCCGACGAGACCTGCAGCGCGATCGCCCAGAAGGGCGAGCTCGCGTCGCCGGTCCACTGCGGCCCCATCGCGCGGCGCATCGGCTCGAACATCACATAGCCCCAAAGCGCACCGATGATGATGATGCCGATCCCGCGCTCGAGAGCGAAGTCGCGAATCATCCACAGCGAGTACTTCCCCAGCCTGCCCCGGCTCATGATTCTCCCACCGCTTCCCTGAACTGTTGCTCCAGCATCGAGCGCTCGGGGACGACGCTCGCGATCAGAACCCCCTGCGCAATCAGGTTGGCGAGAGCCGAATTGAGCTCCTGGATGCTGTGCACCGTGATGTCGAACTCGTCTCTGCCGGACTCCTCCGCTTGTGGAAAGGCGTTACGAACGAGCTCGTGGCCGCGGGCGATTGCAATCCGAAAACGCGTCACCGCCGGAGCGGCGTGCTCGTAGCCGGTGCTCACCACACGCTGCAGTCGTCCGCGATCGATGATCGCGACGCGATCCGCCAGCCGTTGCAGCTCGTCGAGATTGTGAGAGGCGATGAGCATTGTGCGATCGGACCGACGCAGCCCATCGACGATGTCTCTGAATCGCTGCGTCCACACCGGATCCAGACCGTGGGTCGGCTCGTCGAGAACGAGAATCTTCTCGTCACGCAATAGCGCCTGCGCCAGGCCGAGGCGTTGCAGGTTCCCCTTCGACAGCGCTTTTACCTTCTTGTCCCGGTGCTCGGTGAGTCCGAGCATCTCCGTCACGAAGCCGACGCGCTGCGGAATCTCCCGGTCGGGAATCCCGGCCAGCGTCGCGTAGCGCACGAGCGCGGTTTCGGCGCGCCACTTCGGCGGTATCGCCACCAGCTCGGACAGGTAGCCAATGCCGTTGCGCTCGACGTAATGTCGAGCCGGTTGTCCATCGATTTCCACGCTGCCGGTGGTGGGACGCAGATAGCCCAGCATCATGGCGATGAGCGTAGTCTTGCCGGCTCCATTCGGACCGGCGATGCCAAGTATCTCGCCCTCGGTCACTACCAACGAAAACTCCTCGACCGCTTTTACAGAGTTGCCGAGGAGTGATTTGTAAATCTTCCCGACGTTTTTGAACTCGATCACAAGGGAGGCGGCGGCGTGGTTGTCGTAGCGGGTTGGAGGCAGGCTGTCCATGCGCCATTGCCGGCTTTGTTGATGAAGTTCGTTCCTTCCTGCACGCGACCCAGCCGCGTCAGCGCGCAGCCGAGATAGCCCTGGGATGCACGATCCTGCGGGTCCGCCTGAACGGCGCGAATGAAGAACCGTCGAGCCAAATCATACTGCCGGCTCGAGAACAACACCAAGCCCATCTCTCTCAGCGCCTTCGCATTTCGCGGTTCCAGTCTCAGTGCGGTGTCGAGCTCGGCTCGCGCTGTTGCGAGATCGCTTTGTGAGCGCGCAATCCTGGCAAGAAAAACGTGAGGCGTTGCCGCGGTGGGGGCGGATTTGACAGCCTTGGCAAACTCGCCGCGTGCAGTCTCGAGCTGTCCGTTATTCATCGCGGTGACGCCCGCTGTCACGTTGTCTGCCGCGCCGGAGCCGCGACCGAAGAGCAAGTATCCGCCGACGCCGAGAACGACGACGACCGCGGCAATCGCGATCCAGACGGGAGTCGACAAGCTTGGCCAGCGCCGCCTTTCCGCAGCGGCGAGCGCCTGCTCGACCTGACCGCGCCCGACTCCGGGAGGGCCAGGCGGAGTCTTGCCGCCGGCGGGACCCTCCGACATGAACGCGCGGGGAAGTTCGATGGTGGGAGGGCCCGCCATCGTCCTGCCGGCGTACGCGGGCGGCTGACGATATCCGCCGCCGGCAGACGGCGGTGCGTACGGCGACACCGGTTGCGGAGGCGACGCAGGCGGACGCGATGGGCGGGGAGTGTATGCGGGCGGCCCCGGACTGGCCGAAGCGCCTCGAGCCGGAGCCCCCGCAGCGACACCGGTTAGCGCCGACTCGAGTGACTTGAAGCCCTCGACGGCGGCGTCACCATCGGCTTGTGTCGGCTTATAGCTCGTTCGATTGGCGCGATCGCGGGCGGCAAGAAACTCGAGCAGTGCGTGCGCCTGGTCGAGGGTGATCGCCTCAGCCTGCCGCGCGGCGCGAATAAGCTGTTGTCCGGTGAGGGAGGAGTTTCCAACCAGCGCCTGCAGCGCAGTTTCGGCGGCGGCCCATAGGTCGATGATGTCGGCGGCGAGGTCTTCCGCCGAACGCGCCTTGTTGAAGTTGGCCAGAACCGGGCGCGCGCCGTTGAGTGCGGCGAGCGCCCCGGGGGTGTTCTGTGGACTCATCTCAGGATGCGCAAAAGCCCAGCATCCGCGCTACGTCGAATGAAGCTCTCTGCATCCTGCTCCGGTTTTGGACTTTCCTTGAGGCAATTAGCAT
>JBKOVX010000421.1:0-8080 GCA_046724115.1 Gemmatimonadota bacterium
AGCGTGGACATTCCCGGAACCAGTTTGAACTCGTACGCCAGCTCCATCGGCACTCCACTGGAGAACCGGATCCTCGAACCGGATTTCGGCGCCAGCCGCCGACGCGCCGTCGAGATGAGCCTTGTTGCAGGCCTCCGGATCGAGATATCCCGCGCGGGGGTCCAGCACGGCAACCAGATCTCCGCCGATTTGAAAAGCAGGAAATCGCTCCTGCACCTCACGCGCGTTCAGAACTTCGTGCGGCAGGGAGTGTTCCCGGGCGCTTCTCAATGTGCCCGACACGACCATTCCGTCCTGTGCCCCGATCATCAGTCCGCCGGTGATCTTCATCAGCGATGCACCGCTGGAGTGTTCCAGCTCGCGCCACAACTGGTGCGCGCGTTGAACGAGGGGCACGTACAATGGATGCTCGAAATAAGTCTCTCGAATGATCCGGCTGTCACCGTGAGAAGAGCCCAGGGCGTGCCCGGGAGAGAACTGCTCCAGACCGAGTACGCGCACGCCCCGCCGCGCGAGGTGAAATAGTGTAGCGCTCCCCATCGCGCCGAGGCCGATGACGATGACTTCGTAGCTACGCTGCTGAGTCACGGGGCTATAAGTTGCACTTATTCCTGTAACTCGGGCGACAGAAACTCGTAGGATATTCTATGCTGAACCTTCCAGAGCCGAGGCAGTAATGGATCCTGATGTTGGAAATTTCGCCGTCGTCGCGGTCATCATCGTGGGAATGGTCGGCTCACTCTCAGGAATCCTTGTCTGGATGATCCGCGGCCTGAAGCAGAAGACGCCCGCCCGTGAGCTTCCCAACTCCGTGTACGAGCAGCGCTTCGATCAACTCCAGCAGTCAGTCGACGCAATTGCCGTTGAAGTCGAGCGGATCGCTGAAGCCCAGCGATTTTCTGCGAAACTGCTTGCCGAGCGAACCGATACCCCTGCTCTGCCCCGCTAGTAGCGGACTCTCACCGCATCCCTTCGCACGAACAATGCGGAGAAGTTGGGCCGACTAGCCAAGAAGACCGAAGAAGCTCCACCGGCGGACGCACCACGGGCATTACCAAAGCATTCAGACAAACCTCAATTCGCCAAAAGCGAGAGGAACCCTGATCGATGCCGTGCATCATGACACTCCTCGCTCTGGCCGCGCCACGACTAGTGGTCGCGGTACTCTGGTTCTTCACCCACTGGTTCCGCGGCGTCTTCGACAACATTCTCTGGCCGATCATCGGCTTCGTGTTCCTGCCAACGACGCTGCTCTGGTATTCTGCCGTGCACAACTGGTTCGGGGGACACTGGACCTTCTGGCCAGTAGCTGGTCTCGTCATTTCTCTTCTCATCGATCTCGGCCCGGTCAGCGGGCGCCGGGTCCCAAGCCGGCGGTGACTATGAAACCACTCCTCGCATTGGCGGCAATCGGTCTCGCAGTTTCTGCGTGCGCAAAAACGGAAGGCAACCGGTCTGACACCACCGCGGCGAGCAGCACTCAGGCTGCGACGTCCTCTGCGTGCGCAACCGACAACGGCGGCATCACGCTCCCGGACGGTTTTTGCGCGACTGTTTTTGCGGACACGATTGGTCATGCTCGCGACATCGCTGTCGCATCGAACGGCGATGTGTACGTCAATACCTGGAGCGGCCGGTACTACGGTGGGGGGCCGCCCCATCCTGGTGGATTTCTCGTCGCCCTGCGTGACACCAACAACGACGGGAAGGCCGACATAGTGAAACGCTTCGGTCCCGACGCCAGCCAGAAAAACGGAGGCGGCACGGGGGTCGGCTTGTACAAAGGAGCGCTTTACGCCGAAGAGGGCGACACCGCCTCGAAACGAATCGTCCGTTATGCGATATCGACTGACAGCATGATGCCAACGTCGGCGGCGCAGGTGATCGTCGGCGCGTTGCCCGCGAGTGGCGGCCACCCCATGCATCCATTCGTGATCGATGGCGCCGGCAACCTCTTCATGGATGTCGGTTCGTCGACCAACTCCTGTCAGGTGAAAGACCGCACGCTTGAATCGGCAGGACACAAGCCATGCACCGAGCTGCAAACCCGCGCCGGCATCTGGAAATTCGACGCCAACAAGACCAACCAGCGCTTCTCGCCGGCCGACCGCTACGCGACCGGCATTCGCAACGCGGTCGGCATCGCGCTCGATCCGGGCGGGCATCTCTACTCGACTCAGCACGGTCGCGATCAGCTCGTCGAAAACTGGCCAAAGGTTTACACGCCCGAACAGGGTCAGAATCTTCCTGCCGAGGAGTTATTGAGGGTCGAGAAGGGCGACGACTATGGATGGCCCTATTGCTACTTTGACGGGCAGCAGCAGAAGCTCGTGCTGGCGCCTGAATATGGTGGCGACGGAAAGGCGGTCGGCGAGTGCGCATCGAAGAAAGCACCCGAAGCATACTTCCCCGCGCACTGGGCGCCCGACGGATTGCTTTTTTACACCGGAACGCAGTTCCCCGCGCATTACCAGGGCGGCGCCTTCATCGCATTTCACGGCTCCTGGAACCGCGCGCCGGCACCGCAGCAGGGATACCAGGTCGTATTCGTTCCATACGCTAGTGGCAAGCCGGGCGGCGCTTCGCAATTCGAGACGTTCGCCAACGACTTCGCCGGCGGCCCTCTGACAGCCGCCTCCAGCGATCAGGCGAAGCATCGTCCAGTCGGCCTGGCGCAGGGGCCGGACGGCTCGCTCTACATAGCCGACGATAAGGGCGGACGCGTCTGGAAGGTGGTCTACCGGGGCGGCGCGAAATAGCGATTTGCAGGGCGTAACGCGGGCGTCCGCCTGTCGTCTAAGCATTGAGTCCAGCGGCGGCCCAACAGGCCGCCGCTACTCGCATCTACCCGACAAGGACAACCAAATGAGTACCCTCTCCCCTCGCTCAAAAGGCCGTCTGCTGCGCTCGGCCGTCACAGCCTGTGCGCTCGCGACACCATTGGCCTGCGGTGGTGGCCATCACCTCGCCGAGTATCCGTTCGCCAGCCGCACACTGGCGGTCGTGTACATCGCTCCGCCATCGCCCGAGCTCCTCACGAGTTACTACGATCTCACCAGCTCACAAAACCCGCTCGAAGCGGTAGTGAGAGCCGGAGCTGATGTCGCGCGTGAGAAGGAAGGTCGCCGCGCGAACGCACGTCTTGATAGCGCGAGCGCGCGGATCGATATCCCGGCGGTTCTCGCTCAGCGGACGCTTCAACGCGCGAGCCGGTACCTCGGCACGCGGCCGATCACCGACGAAAACCAGGCCGACTACCTGATGGAAGTCAGGATGGAGCGTTTCGGCATAAACGCCAAGGCGGACGAAGCGGCATACCTGTTCACGTATGCCGAGGCGGTGTTGCTGGATCGCCGCACTGGTCGCGAGATCTGGAACGTGAACGTCCACGGTCGCGATCGCCTTACGCCCTACGTCGAGAGTTCGAGCCCGATCCCGGGCTCCGTCATCACCGCCGGGACACTCGGCAGCGTGAGCGTCGCCGATTTCCAGGGTGCGCTCAACCAGCTGATGGACTATTCGTCGACGCTCATCACCAATGAGCTGAGGTCTGCTCTGAGAGACGTTAGGAACAAGTAGAGCGGGAAGCGGGAAGCGGGAGGCGGGAGGCGGGATTGAGGGTTGAGGACCAACTAATCAGTACGGACTTCGGACTAATTGAGGAGTTCGGACTAATTGAGGACTGCGAAAGGTCATAGCTATCCTCGATAATCCGCACTCAGTCCGCAGTGGTCCTCAATCCGCAATAGGTCCGGAGTCCTCAATTAGTCCGAACTCCGTACTGGGCAGTTAGTCCGGAACCCTCAATCCCCAATCACCTTCCCCCTCCCCCTCCCGCCTTGCCTCCGGCCCCGACTAGGCGTACGTTCGCGTGGCTAGACACCACGCCTGGCACAGCCGTCCGTAAACTCAACGGGGGGTTTTATGCTTATGGTCCAACGCACCACCCGCATCGCCGTTTGCTGCTGCGCTGCGGTCCTCGCCGGATGCGCCAAGAAAGACAATGCCGCCCTCGACACATCCTCCGCGATGGCATCCTCAACGGCGAGCACAACCACCACTACTTCCACTTCCGGGGCAGTCAACCTCGCTGACGTCGCCGGCAAATGGAACATGAAAGCGGTCCCCATGAGCGGTGACACGACCGCAACGACCTACGTACTGACCGCGACAAACACCACCGATGGGTGGACGATCACGTTCCCAGGTCGCGCGCCAATACCGGTCAGGGTCACCACCGATGGCGACAGCATCATGCTGCAGGCCGGCCCGTTTGCCAGCGTCCGGCGCAAGGGCGTTCAGGTCACGACGTTCAGCGTAGCGCGGTTGCAGAGCGGAGTTATCAACGGCAGCACTACAGCTCACTACAAGACCAGTCGCGCTGACTCCGTTCTCGTTCTGACCACTTCTGGTAAACGCGCTCAATAGAAATCGGACCATGTTCAAACCCAAAGGACCGAACTGCCAGAGCTGCGGGATGCCGCTCAGCAAGGATCCGCTGGGAGGCGGATCGAACGCGGATGGAAGTTTGAGCAGCGAGTATTGCAGCCACTGCTATAAAAAAGGCGTGTTCACCCAGCCCGACGTCACGATGGAAGAGATGATGAAGCTGGTGGAGGGGAAGCTGCGCTCGATGCACTTCCCCGGCTTTCTCGCGCGAAGATTCTCGCGAGAAGTCCCCACGCTCAGACGGTGGCGCGGAAAAACCGCGAGTCAGAGCGCGCGGGTCGGCACCACCGAGCTACAACCGCGCGCCTGATTCTGCCGGCGGCTTGATCGGGGGCAGTGCCGCCTCGATCTCGCCGCGGTGCGGCTCGAGCCATGGTGGGAGCACCAGATGCTCACCGAGTGTCGCCGGGTCCTCGTCGACGGCGAAACCCGGTCCATCGGTCGCAATCTCGAACAGCACTCCGCCGGGCTCAAGGAAGTAGACAGACTTGAACCAGAAGCGATCGATCACCTCGGTCGGGCGCCTGCGCCCACGCTCGATTTTCTCGCGCACCTCGAGCTCTGTCTTGTCGTCGGCGACGCGCCACGCGACGTGATGAACGCCGCCGGTTCCCCATCGGCCGCGATCCTCATCGGGAATTTCGCGAATCTCGAGGTAGCGTCCCGATCCGCCGCCGCCGATCTCGAATCCAAACCACTCCCGTTCGGCACCGATGTCGATGAACCCGAGAACGCCCGTAAGGAACGCAGCGGTGAGTCCGAGATCCCGCTGCCAGAGCCGCACGGAATGAAGGCCGCGAATCTGTTTCTCGATCGGCACTGGACTCTCCCGCCATGCCGTGAACTGGCGATCGTCGCCAGTCTCATGAAGAACAAGTGGAAGTCCGTGCGGATCGTTGAACGGCAATGCGGAAGTTCCACGACGAATTTCCACCTCACCGATCTGCAGCTGATGGTCTGCCAGGCGATCGACCCAGTAGTCGATGCTGCCGAGTGGCACCGCCAGCGAAACCTCCATTGCCAGACCGACGCCGGCCTTCGCCGGCGCCATCTCGGGCCACGGGAAGAACGTGATGTCCGTCCCCGGATGGCCGTCTCCGTCGGCGTAAAAGAGATGATACGTTCCCGGAGAATCCTGGTTTACGCTTCTCTTCACCATGCGCATGCCAAGGACTCCGGAGTAGAAATCCACGTTTTCCTGAGCGTCTCCGGAAATGCAGGTGATGTGGTGGAGTCCGGTTATGGCTGTCATAGGAGTCGGTTATAGGGGAAATTTGTGCGACTGCTACGTAAGTTGACGTAAAGCCCGTTCTAGCAAACTATCCCATCGTTCAGCCTGACACTTGGAAGACGGAGTGTCACAGCTCGACTGCCGATTGCGAAGAGTAGTATTTGACGAACGGAGGACGCAATGACTGAACGCCGCTGGCTCGCGAATTACGACGAAGGAGTTCCCGCTTCGCTCGAGCCTTATCCCAACCATACGCTGCTCGATTACCTCCTCGAGGCCGCGACGCGATGGCCCGACCGGCCCGCGCTTTTGTTCAAGGGTGCGACGGTTACGTACGGAGAACTGAACGCCGACAGCGATGCGTTCGCTGCCGCGCTCGCGGCAATCGGCGTCAAGTCGGGAGATCGTGTCGCGATCTGCCTGCCGAACTGCCCGCAATTCATGGTTGCCGAGTTTGGCGCCTGGAAAATCGGCGCGATTGCCTGCCCATTCAACCCGACTTACACCGAGCGCGAAACCGAAGACGCTCTCCAGGCGACCGGCGCTGAAACCGTCGTTGTTCTGAATCGCTTCTACGGAAAGCTGAATGCGATCCAGCCGCGGACCTCCCTTAAGAGAATCATTGCGACGGGAATCAAGGAATATCTCCCCTGGCACCTGCGACTTGGCTACACGCTGTTGAAGGAAAGCAAGGAAGGCGAAAGAATCACAATAGCCGACGGTGACTCCCGTTTCGCAGCGCTGCTCCGCCTTTATCGAGGAGCCACCGTTCCGCCAATCGTCACGAGTCTCGATGACCCTGCGGCAATCCTCATGAGCGGCGGCACCACGGGCACACCGAAGGGAGTCGTTGGCACGCATCGCGGAATGGTGACTGCCGGTCTCCAGCTGCAGGCGTGGCTCAGCCCGGCGATGGAGGAGTGGGTGGACACGATCATGATGCCGCTGCCGCTTTTTCACACCTACGGCAACACCGGTCTTCAGAGTCTGGCGCTGATCAACCACAACCCGGTATCGCTCATTCCGAATCCGCGGGAGCTGCGCGATCTGTTGCACGAGATAAAGCGGGTCAGGCCATCGTTCATCTGCACCGTACCGACGCTCCTCAACGGAATCATGAATCATCCGCTGGCGCGCGCGGGTCAGATCGATTTCAGCTCGATCAAGCTTTGCTTTTCAGGCGCCGCCGCGTTGATGGCCGAAACGAGGAAACGGTTCGAGGATCTCACCGGTGGCGTCATCGTCGAAGGATATTCGCTTACCGAAGCGCAGATGGCGGTGGTCGCCAATCCGGTTCGCGGGCAGAAAAAGACTGGATCGATCGGCATGCCGCTTCCCGATGTCCACGTCCGCATCGTCGACGCGGAGGATGGCAAGACCGCCATGGCGACCGGAGAGGTTGGGGAGATCGTCATCAAGGCTCCGCAGCTGATGATCGGCTACTGGAATCGCCCCACCGAGACGCTGGAGATGCTTCGCACGAACGAATCTGGTGACCGCGTGCTCTACACCGGCGATCTCGGCTACATGGACGAGGATGGGTACATCTTCATCGTCGACCGCAAGAAAGATCTGATCAAGACCTGCGGTTTTCAGGTATGGCCACGCGAGATCGAAGAAATAATTTCCGCGCATCCGGCCGTGGCAGAAGTTGGCGTGATCGGCCTACCCGACAAAATGCGCGGCGAAGTCGTGAAGGCATTCGTGGTGCTGAGGCCAGATCAATCGGCGACGCCTTCGCAGCTGAAAGACTTCTGCCGCGAGAGGCTCGTCCACTACAAGGTTCCCGCGAAGTACGAGTTCGTCAGCGAGCTGCCGAAAACGATGGTCGGGAAAGTCCTCCGGCGTGTCCTGCGGCAAGCGCAAGACAAGGCAGAGGAGGAAGAGTTGGTCGCCGGCGCGCCGGGCTCGCCGTAGGGCGGCCCGGCGACACTGGGGGCTTTACGGCTTGAGCGCGCGAGATGCCAGCTCGTCCTCGACGCGGGCGATGAAATCGGATACGGCTATCACTTCCTGCTTCTTGCCGGCACCGCGTACGCGCAGGGCGATCGAGTCCGCCTCGGCCTCGCGTTTCCCCACCACCGCCATGTACGGGATTTTGTGAACCTCTCCGTCACGAACGCGGTAGTTGAGCGTTTCCGACCGATCGTCGAGATGCGCGCGAACGCCGCGGGCTTTCAGTCGCTCGACGACCGATTTCGCGAATTCCTTCACTTCGTCGGCGATCGGAATGACGCGCACCTGCTCGGGCGCCAGCCACAGCGGGAATGCGCCCGCGTAGTGCTCGATCAATCCGCCGACGAAGCGCTCCATTGATCCGACGAGAACGCGGTGCAGCATCGTCGGGCGGTGCGGAGTGTTGTCGGCACCGGTGTACTCGATTCCAAATCTTTCCGGAAA
>JBKOVX010000447.1:0-6300 GCA_046724115.1 Gemmatimonadota bacterium
AGACTCTTCCCCAGCGGGAGTCGAAAGCGAGGCAAAGGGGGGCAGACTCCCGGATGAACATCGTCAGTCCTTTGCATCATCATGGTGCGCTGCTGGGGAGAGCGCCGTGGTGTATCCAAAGGAGACCAGACGATGCCTCGCAATAAAGATCTCAAGCGCCTCGTTCGCGCTCGCATGAAGAAGACGGGTGAAGCTTACACCGCCGCCCGCGCACAAATCCTCAAAAAGCCTAGATCGAAGCCGAGTCCGCGACTTGCCGCTGCATTGGCCGCCGCGCCGAAGCAGGATTACGCGAAGCTCGCCGGAATGAGCGACGCCAGCATCAAGGCGAAAACCGGTTGCAACTGGGAACGGTGGGTGAAAGCGCTCGATCGGTGGGGCGCCGATAAAAAGCCACACCGTGAGATCGTCTCGATGGTCGCAAAGAGCCGGAAGATCGATGGCTGGTGGGCGCAGACCGTCACCGTCGGCTACGAGCGCATCAAGGGACTGCGCGCTCGCGGACAGCGACGCGACGGAACCTACGAAGCGACGAAGTCACGCACGTTCGATGTCCCGGTGACTACGCTCTACGATGCGTGGGCGGACAAGAACGTCCGCGATCGCTGGCTGCGCGACAACGACGTGAAAGTGCGCACTGCTACAGCACCGAAATCAATCCGCCTCGGTCTCGCCGACGGCAGCATCCTCGCCGTTGGATTCCTGCCGAAGGGAAAGACGAAGAGCGCGGTTGCGGTCACGCAGAACAAGCTGCCGGACAACGAGACGGCGAACCGTCTCAAGCAGTACTGGTCCGAGCAGCTCGATGCGCTTGGTGAAGTGCTGGCGAACGACTAGGGGGAAGGGGGAAGGGGGAGGGAACAAACACCTCGCTTTTCCCCTCGCTTCCACCTCGGCGGCCTCCCCTTCCCTCTTCCCCCTTCCCCCTTTATCTCTTCCTCAGAACTGCACGCGCCGGTGCGCCTTCGTGTCCGCCGACTTTCATTGGCAGAAGGATCACGTCGTAATCGCCGGCGGGGATATTTTCGAGAAACAGTCCTTCCACAATCGGAATGCCCTTCCCCAACAGCGTTCGATGGGTCAGCGGCGCTGGCGCCCCGAACTGCTCCGCCGAGATATAGTCGACGCCGACGAGCTTGACACCGGCATCCGCCAGCTGCTGCGCGGCATCGGGCGCCACGTAGGCGAAATCGCGATGAAAGGTCGGATTGTGCATCCACCCGTGCAGCGAGCTCCTCGTGCGGAAGATCACGCGCTCCGCTCCTTTCCAATCGTGTTTTGCCAGCTCGGCGGCGTTAATCGCCTGCACGCTGTCGGGGATGTCGATGATCCGTGCCGGACCGATCAGTGGCTCGAGTGGCACGCGATCGATCGGCGCGCCGTCGCGCACAAAATGCATCGGCGCGTCGATGTGCGTCCCGCTGTGCGCGCCGAGTGAATAAGCCGAGAGAGTAAAGCCATCGCCTTTCCGCATGTCCTTGAGAAAATCGAACTTCATCGGCGCGTCGCCGGCGTAGACGGGCGTCGTCGCCGGATCGAGTGTCGCTGTCGCGTCAATCCATCCGTCGGTAGGAAGGCCACCCGCATTGTCAGAGGGAGATTTTGCCTTGGGTTCTGCGGCGCACGCCATTGCGACAGCGGCGATAAATGTGAGGTACGAACGTCGGAGAATATGCCGGTCAGTCATTTGTCCTCGATCAGAGCGCAAGGCTCAGAAGCAGGGTGAATCCCAATCCAGCCACTCCAATGATTGTTTCCGCCACCGTCCAAGTCTTCAGGGTTTGCGGGACGGTCATGTCGAAAAACTCCTTGATCAACCAGAATCCGGCGTCGTTCACGTGCGAAAGCATCAGCGACCCCGCGCCCGTGGCGAGAACCAGGAGCTGTGCGTTCGTACCCGGTATTACCACCGCAATCGGCGCGACAATCCCGGCGGCAGTCGTCATCGCTACCGTCGCCGATCCCGTCGCGACGCGAATCAGCGCGGCGATCCCCCAGGCGAGAACGAGCAGTGGTGCGCTCGACCCGATCGCCATGTTGGCGATAGCCTGACCGACGCCGCTGACTATAAGTACCTGATTGAATCCGCCCCCGGCCCCGATCACCAGCAGAATCGTCGCTGTTGGAGCAAGGCAGTCGTTGCAGAATTTGAGTATCTGGTTGCGCGTGAAGTGTCTCGCTCGACCGAGCGACCAGAACGAAAAGAGAAGTGCGATGAGCAGCGAGACAATCGGTTGGCCGATGAAGTCGATCACCCTGCGAGACGTGCTCGTCGGCGGAAGCGTGAGATCGACTGCGCTGGCAAGGAGCATCAGAATGACCGGAATCAGTACAGTGGTCACCGAGATGCCGAAGCCCGGCGTCTCCTGATTCGAGTCGCCTCCGAGCTGGGCGGCGATGGGGCTTTCCGTCAGCAGAGGAACGCGCGATTCGATCCACGAAGCGAAGATGGGACCGGCGAGCGCTGCGGTCGGGATGCCGACGATCAGTCCGTACAGGATCGTGAGTCCGACATCGGCATGGTATGCCGTTACCGCCAACATCGCCGCCGGGTGCGGCGGCAGCATCCCGTGAACCACGGAGAGCCCGGCAACCAACGGTATGCCGATCTTGATCAGCGACATCCCAGTGCGACGCGCGATGGTGAACACCAGCGGAACGAGCAGCACGAATCCAACCTGGAAGAACACGGGAATGCCGACGATGAACGCGACGAACATGATCGCCCAGTGCACCCGCTTTACGCCAAACAGGTTGATGAGTGTGGTGGCGATGCGCGTCGCGGCGCCCGACTCCGCCATCATCTTGCCGAGCATGGTGCCGAGTCCGACGACGATAGCGATGAAGCCGAGAACGTTGCCGACCCCATCCTGAAATGCTTTGACGACGAGCCCGGGCGGCATCCCGGACGCGATCCCGATGCCCAGCGAAGCGAGGATGAGCGCGATGAAGGGGTGCACCTTCGCTCGCGCGATGAGCAGGATGAGCGCGATGACTGTTACAAGCGCGTAGAGGAGCAGTCGGGTGTCGTGTGTCACGCCGATGCGCGAGTCACGAGATCGTCGACGATTCGTTGCGGTGGCAGCGCCACATCGCAGACCCAGGCGTGTTCGTCGGGGGTTGGTTCCTCCAGAATGGCGAGCTGGCTATCGAGCATTGACGCCCGCATGAAGTGCCCGCCTCGCCTGGCGAGGCGTTCCCCGATCAGCCGACGCGATCCTTCGAGGTAAATGAACTGGACATCCGGCGCGCCACTGCGGAGGACATCGCGATACGATCGCTTGAGCGCCGAGCACGCGATTACGACGCCAGCGCCGGCGTCGCTCGCGTAGCGCAGGCGGGATGCGAGCGCACGTAGCCAGCCGCTGCGATCCTCGTCAGTCAGCGGAATTCCCGCCGACATTTTCGCGACATTCTCGGATGTGTGAAAATCATCTCCCTCCACAAAGTTGACATCCAGCGCGTGCGCCAGCGCGGCGCCGATCAAGCTCTTTCCGGAGCCGGCGACGCCCATCACGACGTACAACCCGTTTTTCACCACCGTGTAATAGCGCCAACCTGTCGTATTGGCGAGGCATCATGCTTTTCTCGAACGATCCTCGAGCAAGCCTACGATTTCGTGACCGCGCCTTCGCTTCTCGGCGCTGTCACCACGATGCTGGAGAAAGAACTTCGCCCATCCCAGGGCGTCGCTGTCGTGCTGGGTGTCCCGAACGGCAGGGTCGGCACCGGCTATGAGGAGCGCGCGCGTAACCTCCAGATGATTGCCCAATACCGCGAGGTGCAATGCCGTCAGCAAATCGCCCCAATGACTCCAGCGAGCGTTGGGATCCGCGCCCTGTTCGAGCAGCCACTTAACTGCGACGGTGTTTCCGCTCTTTGCCATCAAGTGCAGGACTCCATCTCGTGCGACGGCATCCGGAATCTGGCGCATTAACCGCCGGGCGGTTTCCCAGTCGCCTACCGCGACGCAGTTGAGCAGTGTCGGTCCAACCCGATCGCGGATTGCTTCAACCACCGGCCGCGCGATCTCGGGCGTCATCGCGTACGCGACGGCGGTGTGCCCGGAGGCGTCAGTACCGAGCGGATCCGCGCCGAGCTCGAGCAGCAACTTCACCATTCGGTGGAGATTCTCGTGCACCGCAAAGTGGAGCGGGCGCCGGAAATCCTCGTTGTGGCTTTGCTGCCTTTCCAGTTGAGCAGGATCGGCAGCGACAAGGCGTCGGACTTCGCCCTCGTCCCCGATCGACATCGCGGAGTAGATGTGGTGATGGGCACCGCGACTGATGAGGAAATCAGCGATGGCGCGATGAGTGGCATCGTCGCACCCGTCCCAGCCCGTCGCCCATCCGATCATTCCCAGCGCGTGATCGTCGCCTTCGCCGATGACATCGCCACCGGCGTCGGCAAGCCGTCGCACGACATCGAGATGACCAGCGGCAGCCGCCCAATGCATCGCGTAGGTGTTGTCTCCTTTCTCGCGGGTGTTGGGGTCGATGCCGCGCTTCAATAGAAGATCGACGGCGCCGAGCTGGCCGTTATGTGCCGCCAGGTGCAGCAGCGTGTGCTCGTACGGTTTGTTGCGGGCGTAGAGCTTGTCGGGATGCTCGTCCAGCAGCGCTGCCAGTCGCTTCACGTCGCCTTTGCTTGCGGCGTCAAAGAGCTGGCCGTCGATGGTTAGAGAATCGACGTGAGATTTGAGGGCGCGCCAGCTCGGAAATCCGTACTGCTTCGCCACGTCGAACTGTGCGTCGGCGAGCTGTGCATCGGGATTCGATTTGCGCAGCTCTTCGAGGTGGTGCTTCGCGCTCTTTCGAAGCCATTCGAGGTTGGGCGTCTCCGGCAGGGGCAATGCGCCGGACGCAGACTCGTGGGTCTGATCAGACATAAGTCACCTTCCTTCCCTGGAAAGGGACGAGCCCTTTCGTGCCGCCCGTAGTCCGCAGGTTGGGCGAGGAATAGAAGGTTATGGATCTCGTTCTTGAGAGTGGGTTGAACCCTTTACGCGGACCGTATGCCGCCCTCGCGGCTGCCTAATACTGTAGTCGCGATCGAGGGCCGGCGCCATACTTTCCCATGCTGCTGACACTGCGGCAGCCGATTCGCGTACGGACACCAGGAGGTCTTCACCGCATGGCTGCCCGACTCGGCTTGCACCTCGATGACGCCGGGGCATTCATCGAGACGATGCGGCAATAACCTGTCATATGGACGCAGCGCTTCCAGCACTCATCTCCACGAACAGGACGTTCCAGCCACGGACCGACGCGATGGAACAAGAGTTGGAGCGGGAGCTGGGACAACTTCACAGCGAGAGTTGGGGATGGGCGCTCGCCTGCTGCGGACGGGATCGGGATCTGGCGGAGGAAGTCCTACAGAGTGCGTATCTCCGCGTTATCACCCGGCGCGCGGCGTTCAACGGCGCCTCGAGCTTCAAGACCTGGGTATTCGGAGTGATTCGTTGGACCGCGCGTACGGAAATGCGGCGCCGGTCGTTCTGGATCAGACGACACACGGACTCAGACGGCGCGATCGAAATCGCCGACACCGCCCGTGGCGCCGACATGATCGCCGAGCAGTCGGAGGAGCGCGAAGCATTGATCGGCGCGCTGGAGAGTTTGTCGCGGCGACAGCGGGAGGTTTTGCAATTGGTGTTTTACCACGACATGACAATTGAAGAAGCGGCTCAAGTAATGAAAGTCTCGCTCGGCTCGGCGCGAACGCACTACGAGCGCGGAAAGAAGTCCCTGGCACAGAAGATTGGACGCGGAGTTGAGCGGTGACCGAAATCAACGACGAAGATCTCCGCGCACGATTCAGCACCCTTCGGGAGGAGGACGGCCGGGTCGAGCCCGAGTTCCGTGCGATGTGGAATCGCGCGGCAAGCACGGCACTCACTGATCGCTCCGGGATTCGCTCCAACATTCGCTGGGTAGCGGTAGCAGCGGCGATCCTGATCGCTGCGGCTCTGATAGTCGGGAAAGCGCGAGACTTCGGGAGAGGGCAGCAGGCTTCCCTCGCCGCGCAGACGATCGCGACCTGGCAATCGCCAACCGCGGCATTGCTCCAGCCGCCGGCCCGCGACCTTTTCGCTCCACCGCCGCTTCTCTCATCCGTATTCGACGGCGTCGCATCGCCGACGCTTCAACTCAAAACAGACTGACAACGCTGTAAGGAGGCTAAATGCGTGGAGTGATTGCGGTAATCGGAATGATCCTGGGCGCGACATCGATCGCCCGCGCGCAGAACCCGGGCGAGCCGATGTGCGTCATCGGTGGCAATCCACACCCTGCCAGCGAC
>JBKOVX010000218.1:0-6238 GCA_046724115.1 Gemmatimonadota bacterium
CATCCTTGCCACGCTGCTTCAGCATGTTGATGATGCCGACCTTGTCGGTCGCCTTGAGATAGGCTTCCTGCGGCTCGACCTGCTTCGAGTCGACGAGCTCGATCAACGCGTCGTTCATCGTCACCATTCCCAGCCTGCGCGAAGTCTGGAGCACCGACGGCAACTGGAAGGTTTTGCCTTCCCGAATCAGGTTCGAGACCGAAGGTGTCGACAACATGATCTCGCGAGCGGCAACGCGGCCGCCGCCGATCTTCTTGCAGAGTACCTGAGAAATGACGCCCTTCAACGACTCCGAGAGCATGACGCGGATCTGCGCCTGACGATCGGGTGGGAACTGATCGATGACGCGATCGACGGTGCTTACCGCGGTCGACGTGTGGACCGTTCCGAATACCAGGTGTCCGGTTTCGGCGGTCTCGATTGCCATGGATACAGTCTCGAGATCGCGCAGCTCACCCACCAGCACGATGTCGGGATCTTCGCGAAGCGCCGCGCGCAGCGCCTGTCTGAATGAGGACGTGTGCACGCCTACATGCCGCTGGGTGATGAGGCACTTCTTGCTCTCGTGGACGAACTCGATCGGATCCTCGATGGTGATGACGTGATCCGAGCGCGTGCGATTGATCAGATCGATCAGTGCGCAAAGCGTCGTCGATTTGCCTGAACCCGTCGGTCCGGTGACGAGAACCAGGCCCTTCGTGAGATGACAGAGACGCTGTACCTCGGGAGTGATTCCCATCTGCTCGACGGTGACGACCGCCGCCGGAATGGCGCGGAAAACGGCACCGGTGCCGTGACGATCGCGCAATGCGTTGCCACGAAAGCGCGCGACGCCCTTGATTTCGTGCGCGAAGTCGGTGTCGTTGATTTCCTTGAACTCGGCGCGATTGTGCTCGAGCATGACCGAACCGAGCATCTCGTCGATTTCCTCTGACGACAGCAACGGCTCGTTCTGGATTGGCGCGATCTCGCCGCTCGCGCGGAGCATTGGCGGCGAACCCGCGCGCAGGTGAAGGTCGGAAGCCCTGTTACTCACCAACGCGCGCAACAGGCTCTCCATGCGGTCCAGCGCACGATTGCCCGTCGATGGAACACGAGCCGCTGCGGCAGCGGTCGCCTGGGCACGCGGCGTTTCGGTTCGTGGAGCGGGCGCTGCGGGAGACATTGCGGCTCCGTTCTGCGGTGCGGCTGCCTGTGCCGGAGTGGGGTTGGGCTTCGACGTGGTCGGTCCGCCGGGTCGCGGCTCGATTCGCGCCGAGATCTTCCCGTTCTGGGTGAGGGCTATCTCGAATGTGCCGTCGACCGAGGAATACTCGAACCGCACGTTGCCCGCTGCATCGAGCGAGTGCGGTTGATTCTGGGGCGCGATCTCGCGGACTAGTGTGAGAATCTGGGAGCTCGTCAAAGCCTGCTTCATCACGGGGCGCGCGGTGTCCCTGATCGTCACCGTGGCAAGTTCGCCCTCGGTGAACGTGAGCGCCGTGGCGTTGTTGGTGACGAGAAGGTTGAGAAAGCGATCTAACTGGGCCATGTCAGTCCAGGGGGCGTACGCGATCGATCAGCGAACGATTGATCAACCGCGCTTCGTTTGATGTATAGAGAGTCAGGAACCGCGACTTGAGCGCGTTGAGGTAATCCAGCACGCGCGCGCGATCCGGCCGTGCGTCGAGTCGAATCGAGCCTAGTCGGACCTCGCCCCCGACCAGAGTGATCTGGAGGAGTGCGGTTGGAATCGGTCCTTCGCTCGGGTTCTGATCGGATGCGTAATCGCCGCGATTCGCTGCCACTTCGGCGACACGCTCCTTCGCGATCAGCACGACTTCCCCTGTTGCGAGCTCGAGGGGGAAAAACGGCGTATCGGCGTTGAACAGCTCCGACACGTCTTCGAGCTCGAACGGCCGGTACGAGGAGAGGTGGATGAAGACGTTTCCTCTCAATTCCTCTCCGGTCAGCATTGTCAGAATGACCGCCTTTCGAGTCGTCTCGATGCGGTACAGGTTCGCGCTGTCGGTTGTGAATTGCATGGGCACGCGCGAAAGGGTTGGGCGTGGGGAGTTCGCTCGGTAAGAAGACGGTTTCCCGGCTGGCTACGTCACGTTTCTTACACAGAAATGACCGACCCTTTCGGGCTCTCGTCGGGGGATGGCGAGCCCCACAAAAATGATGTTTTTGAGGGCTAGTGCCCGGCTCAGGGCCGCCGTACTTTCCCGTGTCTTTCAACGGCGGATTTGAGATGCTTTCGGGTTCCCCTCTGCCCTTGCAGCGGAAAACGTACGACGTCTGTATAGTGGGTTCGGGCGCGGGCGGTGGTATGGCTGCCTACACGCTGACGCGCGCCGGTGCCAATGTCCTTCTTCTCGAGGCCGGTGGTCCGTGGGACAACACGAAGGACTCGGCGATGCTTCGGATGCCCTATACGTCACCCCGACGCGGAGCGTCCACTCCTGACCGGCCATTCGGCGAGTTTGACGCGTGCGTGGGCGGATGGGAGTTGCAAGGCGAGCCGTTTACGAACGCCGAAGGCACCGAGTTCAGGTGGTGGCGTGCCCGAATGGTCGGCGGCCGCACCAATCACTGGGGCAGAATCTCGCTTCGCTTCGGTCCCGATGATTTCAAGGCGAAGAGCCGCGACGGACTGGGCGATGACTGGCCGATCACATACTCGGACCTCGCCCCCTACTACGATCGGCTCGACAAGCTGGTTGGAGTCTTCGGCAACAACGACGGGCTTCCCAATCATCCCGGCGGATATTTTCTGCCACCGCCGCCGCCGCGCTGTTACGAGCTGATGGTCAAGGATGCCGCCGATCGACTGAACATCACCTGCGTCGCGGCTCGCCTTTCGATCATCACGAAGGAGCACAATGGTCGGATGGCGTGTCACTACTGCGGGCAGTGCAACCGAGGGTGTAAAACCAACTCGAACTTCTCCTCGACGAACGTGCTCCTGGCACCGGCGCTCAAGACCGGACGACTGACGCTGGTGACCAATGCGATGGCGCGCGAAGTAACCGTCGACAATCGGGGACGCGCCAGCGGTGTCACCTACATCGACACCAAGACGCGCCGGGAGAACCACGTCAACGCGAAGGTGGTCGTTCTCGCCGCGAGCGCCTGCGAAACCGCGCGACTGTTACTCAATTCGAAGTCAGCGAAATTCCCGAATGGCCTCGCGAACTCGAGCGGAGTCGTCGGCAAGTACCTCACCGACACCACCGGCACCGACGTCTCCGGCTTCATCCCGAAGATGGTGGATCATGTTCCGCACAATGAAGACGGCGTTGGCGGAAATCACATATACATGCCGTGGTGGATCGACAACAAGAAACTCGATTTCCCGCGCGGCTATCACATCGAGGTTGGCGGCGGTCTGAATCCTCCCAGTTACGGCTTCATGGGCGGAATCCAGCGCTATCCCGGCGGCGGCGGATACGGCAAGTCGCTCAAGGATGAATATCGCCGACTCTATGGAGCGCAGGTGTACTTCGCGGGCCGCGGCGAGATGATTCCCAACGACAACAGCTATTGCGAGCTCGATCCAACGGTGAAAGACAAGTACGGAATTCCGGTGCTTCGCTTTCACTGGAAGTGGACTGACTACGAGTACAACCAGGTTCGGCACATGCAGCAGACATTCCGCGCGCTGGTTGAACAGATGGGAGGCCAAGTCTTCGACAGAATGCCCGACCAGAGCAAAGGCTATGGGATCGCCAGGGGTGGAGAGATCATCCACGAGCTCGGCACGGTGCGCATGGGCTCCGACCCGTCGAAGTCAGCGCTCGACACGAACTGCAGGGCGCACGACGTGAAAAACCTTTTCGTCACCGACGGCGGTCCGTTCGTCTCGCAGGCGGACAAGAATCCGACCTGGACGATCATGGCGCTGTCGATGCGCACCAGTGAATTCATCGCGCAGGAAAGCAAGCGGGGGACACTCTAATGTCGAACTCTGAAGAAACTCGCGCGACTGACTCGCCGGAGTCCGAGCTGGAAACGCCCCGGGAGATGACCCGGAGAGACGCGGTTCAGTTGCTCGCCGCTCTACCCGCCGCGGCATTTCTCAGCTGGCCGACTGCGCAACAGGAAAAGGCGCGCAACTTCGTCGCCAATGCGCTGCGCGCAGCCGCAGAAGGAACTCCCTACGCGCCGAAGTTTTTCACCGCGGCCGAGTATCGAACGGTCCGCGTGCTCGGCGACATGATCCTTCCACGCGACGAGCGATCGGGTAGTGCATCCGATGCCGGGGTTCCGGAATTCATGGATTTCACCATGACCGATCGTCCGCGCAGCCAGGACTGGATGCGTAAGGGATTGGCCTGGATCGACTCGCAATCCAAGTCGCGATTCGGCAAGGCGTTCGCGGATGCCAGTCAGTCGCAGCGTGAAGCCATCCTCAACGACATCGCGTGGCCGGACAAGGCGCCGGCGTCGATGGCTGATGGCGTGAACTTCTTCAACCGTTTTCGCGACCTTACCGCGACAGGATTCTGGTCGAGCGAGATCGGAGTGAAGGATCTTCGCTACATGGGGAACATCTTCGCCCCAAACTGGAACGGCTGCCCGCCCGAAGCTCTGAAAAAGCTTGGCGTCAGCTACGCCAAATTCGACCGCAGCAAACTCCGACTGACCCCGGATTGATCTTAATCGAGAACTTTTTCGGCGATTGACATGACCACAGAACGGCTCGGCATCGGCTTCGTCGGCAGCGGCTTCAACGCGCGCTTCCACATCCAGTCGCTCACTAGTGTCCGCGAGATCGATGTTCGCGGTGTCTGGAGTCCAAACGAAAAAAACGCGGCATCATCGGCGGCCCTGGCGAGGGAGCTCGACGTCGGCGAAGCGCGGCCATACAAGACCATTCGGGACATGGTGGCAGATCCGGCCATCAATGCGCTCTGGCTGTGCGGACCAAATCACGCTCGCATCGCGAACATCGAGGAGATCGTCGACGCCATAAAGACCGGCGCCGGCACTCTGCGCGGTCTTGCCTGCGAGAAGCCGCTGGCTCGGAACGTTGCCGAGGCGAAGAAGGTCGTCGATCTGGTCAAGAGCGTCGGCCTCAACACCGGCTATTTGGAGAATCAGCTGTTTTCGCCCGATATCACCCGGGGGCGAGAGCTGGTCTGGGCGCGCGGCGCGTCGCTCACCGGCCGTCCCTATCTGGCACGCGCCGCCGAGGAGCACAGCGGACCCCACATGCCCTGGTTCTGGCAAGGGAACATGCAGGGCGGTGGTGTGCTCAACGACATGATGTGTCACTCTGTTGAAGTGGTGCGACAGCTTCTTACCAAACCAGGCACGCCGCGGTCGTCGATCAAACCGGTGCGGATCAGTGCGCACATCGCGTCGCTAAAGTGGTCGCGCGAGAAATACGCGAAGCAGCTGTCGGAGACGATGGGCAAGGAAGTCGACTACACCAAGCGTCCGTCGGAAGACTTCGCGCGCGCCACCATCGAATACGAGGGTGAAAACGGTGAGCCACTTATTGGCGAGGTGACCACGTCGTGGAGCTTCATCGGCGCCGGCTTGCGGCTCTCCGCCGAGCTGCTCGGCCCGGAATACTCGATGTCGTGGAACACTCTCGATTCGAGTCTCAAGTTGTTCTTTAGCAGAGAGGTGAAGGGGAAAGCCGGCGAGGATCTGGTAGAGAAGCAGAACGCGGAAATGGGCTTGATGCCCGTTGTCGCCGAGGAGGCGTCGGTTTACGGTTACAGCGCTGAGAATCGGCACATGGCGCGCGCGTTTCTCAAAGGGGAAAAGCCCTCGCTCACTTTTGATGACGGTTTCGAGGTCGTAAAGATCCTAATGGCTGCCTACATGAGCGCCGAAAAAGGTCAGACATTGGAGTTTCCGCCCCCGGGTCTGGACACGTTCGTGCCGGCCGTGGCAAAGGGCACCTGGAACCCGCGACCCTAGCGAACTGATGAGCTTGACCCCATTATTCGGAAGGCTAAGTCGGTTGGCACGCGCAATGCTACTGATGAGGTTCCAGCCGACTTCGGGGATATAAGGACATGAAACTCGCTAATCTGACCTTCACAATCGCAATCGTCTCTGCCGCCACCGCCTGCACCGCGGAGCGCGCTCTCTCACCGCAACCCGCCGCACCCTCCGTCGCCAGCTCGATCGCACCGGCGATGTCACAGGTGCCGCTCCTTTACGTTGTCGACGGCGTTCGCCTCCAGCGCGACCAGGTGCCGGCACTGACAAACGACCAGATCTCAGCCGTCCGCGTGGT
>JBKOVX010000092.1:0-6337 GCA_046724115.1 Gemmatimonadota bacterium
ACCCGGCTCTACATTTTTGCCGACGACTCCATGCAGGGGCGACTCCTCTCCACCGCCGGCAACGTCAAAGGCGTGGAGTACATCGCCGGCGAATTGAAGCGAATGGGCGCGGAGCCGGCGGGCGACATCGGCGGCTACTTCCAAACGATCAACCTCGTCGATGGGAAGTATGATCAAGCCACCAGACTCGCTGTCGGCACCACCGCGTTCACTCCATGGACCGATTTCGCGCTGCGCGATCAGGGATCCGGCGCGCGCAGTCTCGACGGCGTGCAGGCGATCTTTGGTGGAACCTGGGGAGATTCGACCTCACTCGTCGATCCCGCCGCGGCGGCTGGCAAGCTCGTCGTCCTGCGGGTCAACGCCAACGGAGTGACCCAGAATTCGGGCGGCGGCGTCAACCGCGCCTTCGTCACCCGCCACTTCTCCAATGCCGCTGGTATCGCCATCGCCAGCCTCGAGGCGATGCCACCGCTCATGATTCAGCTCTTCCAGCAGCCGAACCAGTTCCTTAAGGAAGGCGAAGACCCGGTGGTCCCGTCGTTTCTCTATGTAACCAGGCGCGTCGCCGATGCTCTGCTCAACACCAGTATCGACAGCGCCAAAATCGGCGCGCTGGGCGCAACGGTTACTTCGACACCGAAATTCGGTGAATTCCCGCCCGAGTATCCCGCGCGCAACGTCGTGGCGGTGATTCGCGGCAGCGATCCAAAGCTCCGCGACGAGTACGTCGCGATCGGCGCCCACAACGATCACATCGGCTGGAGCACACGTCCGGTCGCCCACGACTCGATCTACATCGTGAATCATCTCTTCCGCACTGGCGGCGCGGACGACCGTCCGCCACAGCTCGACGCCGGTGAACAGGCGCGAGTGAACGCGCTGATCGCAGACATTCGTCGTCGCACCAACGGTGCCTCGGCGCGTCAGGACTCGATCTACAACGGGGCGGACGACGACGGCTCCGGGAGCGTCAGCGCGCTCGAGATCGCGCAGTATTTCGCGTCACAGAAGGTGAAGCCGCGGCGCTCGCTGCTGTTCGTCTGGCACGTGGGGGAAGAAGCTGGTCTATACGGATCCGAGTGGTACACTGATCACCCGACGGTTCCCCGCGATTCGATCGTCGCCCAGCTCAACATGGACATGGTCGGTCGCGGCGCGGCCAACGACAACACCGGCATCACCAAGGAAGGACAGCGCTTTAACGGCAATCCGGACTACGTCCAGCTGGTTGGATCGCGCCGCCTCTCGACCGAGCTGGGAATGCTGGCGGAGTCCGTGAACAGGACAGAGAAGCGTCCACTGAAGTTCGATTATTCGATGGACGCGAACGGTCACCCCCAGAATATCTATTGCCGGAGCGATCACTACGAGTACGCGCGCTACGGCATCCCCATCATCTTTTTCACGACCGGCGGCCACGCCGATTATCATCAGGTGACCGACGAGCCGCAGTACATCGATTACGATCGCATGGCTCGGGTGGCGCAGTACGTCGCCGATCTAGCTACGAGAGTCGCGAACCTCGATCAGCGGCCGCTCGTCGACAGGCCGAAACCGGACCCGCATGGGCAGTGCGTGCAATGAAATGCAACAGAACGGGTGCGAGGTGTCAGTAGCGTAGGTACCAGTTATCGGTTCACGACGTGGGGACGTTACCCCCCACCGACCGACGCCGGGCTTAACCCGCCGGCGTCGGTTTTCTTTATGGCCTGACTTTCGCCTTAATGGGATCGACAAGGAAAGTGTCCGCTAACGATCACTTAGGCGCATATGTCCCCCTCGATCATCACCCACGCGCGCTCCCACCGACTCGCTGCTGTGCTGCTGGGCGTCGCTTTTATCGGCGGCTGCAAAATGAGCGAGACGGCGCGTGCCGGGAAACCGGAGAATCCCCAGACCTGGTCCCCCGAAAAGCTCACTTCTGTCGCGGGTGTACCGGCCACGGAAATCGAAGCGCAGATGAAAACGAAGCTCGCCGCGGCGCGTCCGTCAAAGATAGATGACGAGCAGTGGGGACACACCAAAGCGCTTTACAAAGCATACGGTGACAACCCGTTGTGGCTTTCTCCGGACGGCCTCCACAAGACGAGAACCAAAGCGCTCACCGACGCCATTCTGGCGGCGAACACCGACGGGATGAAAATGGATGACTATCCGATCGGTGCACTCGCCGAGGCGATCGCCGCCCTCAAGCAGACCAAAACGCCGACCGCTGACCAGTTGGCCACCGCGGACGTGATTCTCACCGCATCCTACGTCGCACTCGGCGAAGACCTGATGACCGGACAAGTCGATCCGCGAACCGTGGCTCAGGCGTGGCACGTCGATCCCGAGGAAGAAAACGTCGACAGCGCGCTGGTGAGAAATCTCCGCTACGCCCATCTCGACAAGGCGCTGGCGACCCTGCGACCAGCTGACTCAGACTACGCCGGCTTGGGCAAAGAGCTGCAACGCTGGCGCGTGATCGTGGCGAAGGGCGGCTGGCAAGGGGTGCCCACGATCTCGGATAATGTCAAACCGGGCGGACGGGCAAACCCGGCCGTTCTGACTGCAATCAGAAATCGCCTCGCCGCCGAGGACATTCCAGTGCCGGCCGCAGCAGCGGATTCAACTGGAAAGGGCGGAGCGTCGGCTGGGGGCGTATACGACAATGGCCTCGCTGGTGCGGTCGCCGTTTTCCAGCAGCGACATTCGATCAACGTCGACAGCGCGCTGGGCAAGGAAACGATCGACGCGATGAACGTCTCCGCCTCCTACCGACTCGGCGAGATCGCGGCCAACATGGAGCGGTACCGCTGGCTGCCGCGTTCGTTCGGGTCACGGTACATCTTCGTCAACGTTCCCGCGTTCAAGCTCGAGGCCTACGACAGCGGGCAGAAATTGCTGGAGATGAAGGTGATCGTCGGGCAGGAATATCAGGACAAGGCGACGCCGGTGTTTGCCGACTCGATGGAAACGGTGGTGTTCCGTCCGTACTGGAACGTGCCGCCGTCGATCGCTGCGAAGGAGATTTTCCCGAAGGGCAGCGCCTACATGGCGAGCCAGAACATGGAGACGTTCAACGATCACGGGCGAACGGCGGTCCGCCAGCGTCCCGGTCCCAAGAACGCGCTCGGATTCGTCAAGTTCCTGTTCCCTAACGATTTCAACATCTATCTGCACGACACACCAAACCACGAGCTGTTCGAGAAGGATGTGCGCGCCTTCAGCCACGGATGCATCCGTCTCGAGAAGCCCGACGAATTGGCGCAGTGGGTGCTTGGATGGCCCGCCGACAAAGTTGAGCAGGCGATGCATGACGGACCGGACGATCACGGGGTGAAGCTCCCACGCAAGATTCCTGTCTTCATCACTTATTTCACGGCCTTCATAAACAACGGCCAGCTGTATTTCGGAAACGACCTTTACGGTCGTGACGACAAGCTGGTGCCCGCGGTGATGTCCGGCGCGATGCCGACCAAAGACGTAGTTGACGCAGTTCAGGCGCTACGGAGAATCGCCAGCGCCTGAAGATTCTTAGATCCGCCTAGGCGCCGGGTCGATCCGCTTACCTGACTCGGCGTCGAAGATGTGGACGCCTTCGGGTCGGACGTTGACGGAGACAATGTCACCCGGCTTGATCACGTCCTGTGGAGGCGCTACCGCCACCAGCTTGTCGCCGCCCGACAGCGTCACATAGACGATCTGCTCGTTCCCCATCGGCTCGACGACGCCGACCTCGCCTTTCGGTCGATTTTGGCCGCCGGCGCTGACTTCGATGTGCTGCGGGCGAACGCCGAGGAAAACGCGACCGCGCGCTTCGCCGTCGCAGGGAACGTCGAGAGTGAGATCGATCCCCTTGAACGTGCACATCCCCGCGCCCCTGCCAGTGTCTCCCGAGCGCTGGATTACGCCTTCGATGAAATTCATCGCCGGACTGCCGATGAAACCGGCGACGAATTTGTTCGCCGGACGCTGATACAACTCCATCGGCGTGGCGATCTGCTGTAGCACTCCTTCCTTGAGCACGGCGATGCGATCGCCCAGGGTAAGAGCCTCTGACTGGTCGTGGGTGACGTAGACCATCGTTGCGCCGAGCTTCCGGTGCAGGCGCGAGAGCTCGACGCGCGTCTCCACGCGCAGCTGGGCGTCGAGGTTGGAGAGTGGCTCGTCGAAGAGAAACGCCAGCGGCTCGCGGACGATGGCGCGACCGAGCGCGACGCGTTGTCGCTGCCCGCCGGAGAGCTGCGCCGGCTTCCGATCCAGCAACGCCTCGAGGCCCAGTGACGCGGCGACCGTATTCACTCGATCGTTAATCGTTTCGCGGGGCTGCTTCCTGATGGCGAGGCCGAAACCCAGATTCTCGCGCACCGTCATGTGCGGGTACAGCGCGTAGTTCTGGAAGACCATGGCGATGTCGCGCTGCTGCGGCGGCAGATCGGTGACATCTCGATCGCCGATGCGGATGACGCCGTCGGTGACGCGCTCGAGACCGGCCATCAGCCGGAGCACGGTGGATTTCCCGCTGCCCGATGGGCCGACGAGGACGAGCAGCTCGCCGTCCTTTACCTCGAGGCTGAGATCGCGGGCGGCGATGTAGCCGTTGGGGTAGGTCTTGTCGATGTGTTCCAGGCTGATGCGCGCCATTCTAGTCCCTCATTAACAGGCGGTTGCCTGTGCTTCGAATGGCGCCGGTGCCGTCACGACGTCGTGAACCTGTCGCTGATGCCTACGCCTCTCACACCTCGCACCCGTTCTGTTGTATTTCATCCTTTGACCGCCCCCGCCGTGAGTCCCTGCACGATTCTCCTTTGAAACACCAAAACCATCGCCGCAACGGGAGCCGTTGCAACAACGGCGGCCGCGAGGATTTCTCCCCAGGGCACCTGGTACTGCCCCCTAAACAACGCGATCGCAACGGGCACCGTCTGTCGCTCCGGTCCGAGCGTGAACGACAACGCGAACAGAAACTCGTTCCAGCAGTAGATGAAAGTAAGAATCCCAGTCGTCGCCAGGCTCGGCACCGCCAGTGGCAGCAGGATTTTCGTGAAGCTCTGTCGTCGCGTCGCGCCGTCGACGTGCGCCGCTTCCTCAAGATCTTTCGGTATCTGTCGGATCGATCCGGTGAGCACCCACACCGTGAGCGGCATCGCGAACGTCATGTACGGCATGATCAGACCGGGGTACGTGTCGATGAGGTGCAACGACCGCAGCAATAGATAAAGCGGGCTCACTATCGATATCTGCGGGAACATCGTCACCGCCAGAATGAACGCCATGATCGGCGCCTTGCCCCGGAAGTCGAGCCGCGCGAGAGCGTAGGCGGCAAGCGTCCCGACGACCAGACAGAACAGAGTCGTCGTGCCGGCGACCACCAGTGAATTGCGTATCGGGGTGATGAAATCGCGTTCGGTAAACAGCGCGTGATAGTGGTCGAATATGAGTTGCTTGGGAATCAGCGATGGATCCCTGAACAGCGCCGCATCCGACGTAAATGACGCCACGATCGACCAGTAGAACGGGAAGAGCGTAAAAATCATCAGCAGCACCAACGCGCCGCCGAACATCCAGCGGCCCCAGGTACCGCTGCCCGCTTCCCGCTTCCCGCTTCGCGCCATCATCCCTCGTCTCCGCCCAGTCGAACACCAAGGCCACGCACGTAGAACATCGCCAGTCCGAAAGTGATCACGAAGATCACCACCGACAGCGCGGAGCCGTAGCCGAAACGAAGGTTCTGCAGCAGCGCGTTGAACGTGTACAGCGCGACCGGCTCCGTGGACGTTCCCGGCCCCCCGCCCGTGAGCACGTAAATCAGGTCGAAGACGCGGAATCCATCGAGCGTCCTGAAGATCAGCGTCACGAGTATTGCCGGCTTGAGAAGCGGCAGCGTGATGTGACGAAGCTGCCACCACGCATTCGCTCCGTCGACAGCCGCCGCCTCGTACAGGCTCAGATCGATGTTCTGGAGTCCGGCGAGAAGGAGCAGCGCTACGAACGGAGTCGTCTTCCACACGTCAGCGAGAATCACCGGCACCCACGCCGTCGACGCCTCGATGAACCAGACCATCGGCTGGTTCAGTATTCCGGCTTTGACCATCAGAGCGTTGAGGATTCCGCCCTGCGATTCGAATATGAACCGCCAGAGCAGCGCCGCCACGACGGTTGGAATCGCCCACGGCACCAGCACCGCCGCGCGGACGAATCCGCGCCCGCGGAAAACACGATTCATCGCCAGCGCCAGGAAGAGCCCGATCAATAGCTCCAGCGAGATCGACACCACCGTGAAAAACGCGGTGTGACCCAGCGCCGCCCAGAATCGTGGGTCCCTTGCAATCTCCACGTAATTGGCTAGACC
>JBKOVX010000090.1:0-2855 GCA_046724115.1 Gemmatimonadota bacterium
CATTACGGCCTCTTCGCTTGGACAAGTTCTCGCTCGTCGCACGAATGCTGACACTGACAAGGGAGGAAGGTCGAGTAGAGTGATGGCGCTGAACGGGCTTCGCATGATGCCGTTGTTTCCATCACCCTCTCTAAAATTCCGTACGGCCCGTTTGCCGAGGTACGGCTTCAAGGCTGACATTTCAGATGGCGCCTTCCCGACTACCGCACTGCTTAAGCTTGCTCCCAGCATACGCAGCGCGGTCTCCGGTTTGCCTCCATCCTTCGCACCGGGGAGAGTGAGTCCTTGATTCCCGTTCTAAGCCGGGAAGGTGCTCTCCTTACGACGCTGTCATTCGGGCATCATAGCCCTACCCCAGGGGTCTTCGCTCCAGTCGGGGTTATAGTGTCCCCGTCCATCTACGCTTAATCGACCCCATCCGAGCCACTCGCGAGCACGTTCCGACTTCCCAGCCTAGCCGGTTATACGAAACGCCTTGGCTGTGCGGGAGCGCCTAGGCCGCCCACAAGTGGGTCCGAGCTTTCGCTACTTATTCCTTCTCGACATGTCGCCCTCTGCGACTCCGGGAGACCGGCGGCTGCACGTACCCAGTTCCTTCACCACCGACGCTGGCCTTCACCCCTTGACTACGGGCTCGGCTCTACCAAAGATTCCACAAATCCGCTTCACGTGGGGGTATCATTTCGGAGCTTAACTACGGTTCACTTTCGCTACGACCTGTCGATTTGCTAGCCCTCCTAACGGATCTGGCCAGGCTTTCGCTCAGCCATTGAGGACGTTTACTTCCGGGCTTCCGGCGAATCAGTCACCTGAATCCGCCACCGGATATAACTACAGTGGCAACTGGGCAAGTTCCACTGGCGAGTCTTTCACTCGCGGGAATAGCAGCTAGCTTCGCTGCGCAGTCAAGCGGATACCAATCTTTGGCTATATTAATCCTGACTTATGCACAGGCTTCGAGGTGAGTGGAAGCGCCTGAAAAGAAAAACCATTTGGAGACCCTGAAAATGCTGTTGTAGAACAGAGCGGCCGCGAAGTTTGCGCCTTCGCGAGCCCATTTCCAGGAGTCACCCAAATGGTGATAGACAGTTGCAAGCATACTCGCAGAACGCCCGTCCCACAAGGCTCACGGGAGTTAGCTTCAGAACCCAATAAAATCGCAGCGAATACACCATTTAACTTCTCCGGCAAGAATCTAACTCCGTATGGGGGCCTGTTACCGGTGGCCACCATGCTGGAGAAGCTGGGGTTTAAAAAGCTGGTGGAAGAAACCCTGAGCGTGGATCGCATTCCGCGGGCGATGACAATCTATCAATTCTTGCTGGGGATGGTGTTGGCCATCTACGTGGGTTTCTCGCGACTGAATCATTTGCGTTTTGTGGCACAAGACCCGATGCTGACCGGAGTCTTGAAGGTAGGGCAACTACCACCGCAGTCTACCTTCTGGCGATTTCTGGCGTCACTACATTTGCAGGTAGCCAAGCAACTGTTGGCCATGCAGCGGGTGCTGCGGCAACGAGTGTGGGAAGCGGCCCATGTGCAGCTGGACACGGTCACCCTGGACACCGACACTACCGTGCACACGCTCTACGGCCAGCAGATGGGCGGGCGCAAATCCTACAATCCCAAAAACAAAGGCAAGAAGAGTTACCAGCCCATTCTGACCTTCCTGGCGGAAACCCGCGAATATATTGGGGGCGAGTTACGCAATGGAGATCGACCGAGCGGGCAACAGATCGCGCGCCATCTGGAGAGTGTTTTCGTCGCTCTGCCCCAGTGCGTGCACAAAATTTTTGCTCGTGCCGATGCTGGCTTTTATTGCTGGGAGGCGCTCGAAGCCTATGAGAAGGGGAAGGCTTCCTTCATCATCGTGGCGCGCAAGACCCAACGTTTGCTGGAGGAGCTGCAAAAGGCCCGCTGGAAGCCCTCGCCCAAGACCGATGCCGACGAGCAATGCGAGTTCTGGTATCAACCCGAGGGCTGGGGCCAGGCCTACCGCTTTATTGCCCTGCGCTACCGGAAGCAAACGCAGACCTCGGAAGAACGCGAGCAATACCAACTGTTCGATAGCCCACAGTACACCTACCGAGTGTTCGTGACGGACATGAAAGAGGCCATCGACCTGCTGGTGTGGTTTTATAACCAGCGTGCCGGAGCCGAGAATCTAATCAAGGAAGCCAACAACGATGTCGGGTTGGCGGCCCATCCTTCCCGGCGCTGGGCCATGAACTGCGTACATTTTCAGCTGGCGATGTTGGCCTATAACCTGAACTGCTGGTTGCTGTTGTTCCAGCGAGAGGAGCAGGCCAAAGTGGAGCAACTCCAGCATACGACCTTAGCGATTGCACGTTTGCGTTTCTTGTTTTTGGCGGCGAAGATCTGGCGCCACTCGGGGCGAGTCGGGATCAGTTATAGCGATCAGTATGCGGACCGAGGATTATTCCAGCGGCTCATGAATCGGCTGCGCAGAGTCGCTCCGAGAAAGGGAAAATTTCTGCCGGTACTGGCCACCGCGTTACTATCGTGAAGCGTGCATAAATTTCTATGCACAGGGAGAGAGGCGGATCAACGAGTTACAAGAAAAACGGAGCAACTGTACAGAGAAGAGATCAACTAGACGTCGATGAACACACCGACAAGCAAAAATGATGAGGTCGGACTTCTAGGTTCCGCGTCAGATGAGGCGGTAATTTGTGCATAATTTAGGTTGAAGCAACCTCTTTCGCATAGGCTCATATTGATCTCCAACTAGGGTGAATCTGAACAACAAACACGCTTGCCATGGTCAAAGTCCTAACCTCGCAGTCTCGTACCGGAACTGGGTCGCCACTGAAGCGTCCGTAAATAAGTATATT
>JBKOVX010000157.1:0-4627 GCA_046724115.1 Gemmatimonadota bacterium
GCCTTGACCGCTCCAAGCTCTCCGGCCCGCCTTGAAAGTGGTCCGCCTGTTGCTCTCCAAGCTGCTCCAGATTTGGCGACGAGATGACAACCGCTACTGAGTTACAGATCGACGCGGACCAGCTGGAAGTTTCGCGGATCCGCGCCCTGCGTGGGCCCAACTATTGGCGCCTCGCCCCCGTAATCGCCTGCGACGTCCAACTCGGGACGCTGGAGCAAATCAGCTCCGCCGACATTCCCGGATATTACGAGCGTCTCACCGCGTACATACCGACGCTTGCCGAACACCACTGCACCCGGCAGGAGCCGGGTGGTTTTCTCGAGAGGCTTAGAGAAGGGACGCACATCCCGCACATCCTCGAGCACGTCGCGCTCGAGCTGCAGTCACTCGCTGGAAACGAAGTCAGCTTCGGACGTGTCGTGCCATCGGGTGATCCCGATACGTGGTGGGTGATCGTCGCCTACGAGGAAGAGGAAGTCGGGCTCCAGAGCATGCGCGACGCGGTCAAGATCGTACGCGCGTGCATCGCCGATCGCCCGATCGACGTCCAGGGAATCGCCGAGCAATTGCTCTCGCTCTACGAGACGGTGCGACTTGGTCCTTCGACTGCAGCGGTGGTCGAAGAGGCCAGGCGCCGCGGGATTCCAGTGCGCCGTCTGAACAATTACTCACTCGTTCAGCTCGGCCTCGGCAAAAACCTTCGTCGCATTCAGGCGACGCTATCCGATTTCACCAGCGCCATTGCCGTCGAGATCGCCCAGGACAAGGATGACACCAAGCGCGTGCTGGGCAACATCGGCTTGCCTGTACCCAACGGGGATGTCGCGCGCACGTTCGACCGAGCGCTGGAGATCGTCGACGAGATCGGGTACCCGGTGATCCTGAAGCCGCTCGACGCCAGTCACGGCAGGGGCATTTCGGGGCGCATCGACAATCAAGACGCGCTCAAGGAAGCATGGAACGACGCCCGCGAGTTCGGCGAGCGCATCGTCATCGAGCAATTCGCCGCGGGGAGAGACCATCGCGTGCTGGTGATCAACGGAAAGGTCATAGCCTGCGCCGAGCGAATTCCGGCCCGCGTCATCGGGGATGGGGTGAGCACGATCGCCCAGCTGATCGAACTGGAAAATCGCGATCCGCGCCGCGGCGTCGGTCATACGAAGACACTTACAAAGCTCCCCGCCGACGGCCGCACCGAAGCGTTTCTCGCCAGACAGGGGCTCGGTCTCGATTCGGTGCCGACAAAGGACCGGGTGGTTTACCTGCGTGCAACGGCGAACCTGTCGACCGGTGGAACAGCGGTCGATCGAACCGACGAGATGCATCCGGACAATGTCACGGCCTGTGAGATGGCCGCCGGCATCATCGGACTCGACATCGCCGGTATCGACGTGCTGACGCCCGACATATCAGTGCCGTTCCGGGAGAACAACGCGGTCATCATAGAAGTGAACGCCGGACCGGGAATCAGAATGCACACCCATCCCGCGGAAGGAACGCCGAGGAACGTCGGCGCCCCGATCATCGACATGCTGTACCCGCCGGGGACGAAATCGACGATCCCTGTAATCGCCGTGACGGGCACCAACGGTAAGACGACGACGGTCCGCCTCATTGCCCACTTGTTCCGCCGCGGAGAGAACGTGGTCGGCTTCACGACAACGGACGGTACCTACCTGCAGAACCGCCTGGTCCTCGAGGGAGACATGACGGGCCCGTTCTCGGCCAACATCATCTTGTCGAACCCCACAGTGGATGTCGCGGTGCTGGAGACCGCCCGCGGAGGACTCCTTCGTGCCGGGCTTGGCTTCGATGAAGTCGACGTCGGCGTCGTCTTGAATGTGAGCGCCGATCACCTCGGCCTGCGCGGGATCAACACCGTCGAGCAGCTCGCCGACGTGAAGGGAGTAGTGGCGGCGGTAGTGAAGCGGGAAGGTCACGCGGTGCTCAACGCCGACGACCCCCTCGTCTACGCAATGAGGGATCGAACTCCGGGCGACCTGGTGCTCTTCTCGACGAAACCCGAGGGGGAGAGCGAGGAATTCGAGCAGCACCTGACGCGCAATGGAATCGGGGCGCGCATCGAGAATGACGCGTTCGTCATTCGGCGGGGCCGATTGCGGATACCCATCGCACCCGTGAGAGATGTGCCGCTTATGCTCGGCGGAGCCGCAAAATTCCAGCGAGAGAACATTCTGGCCGCGATCGCCACTGCTTACGTCCAGGGAATGCGATACGACGACATCCGCGCCGGACTGCTCTCCTTCTTCCCTTCGCCGTCGCTAACACCAGGTAGGCTGAATCTGCTGAGAGTGCAGAACGGGCGAGTACTCGTTGATTACGCTCACAACCCTGCCGCCATCAGAGGGTTGATGGAATTCGTCCAGAGCGTGGATGCGAACCGGCGAATCGGCATCATCGCCGCGCCGGGCGACAGGCGTGACGAAGATCTGCGTGAGGTCGGACGCCTTGCGTCGCAGCTCGACTACGTGATAGTCAAGGAAGACGAGGACCTGCGCGGTCGTGAACAAGGCAGTGCCGCACACTCGATAATCGACGGACTGATGGCGGGCGGCATCGAGGAGAATCGCTTCACGATCATCTACAATGAGCTCGATGCAATCGAGCACGCGATGGCCCAGATGAAGGACAACGATCTCGTGGTGATACTCGCCGATCACGTGACAGAGAGCCTCGACGCGGTCCGCCAGTACTCGGCGGGCGTCAGATAGTGCCGCGCCGGTTGCCGGATCCGAAATCGGAGATTCGGATGATCTCTCTCCACGCCACGCGCGGGGCGAATTACTGGTCGCGGACGCCGATCACGCGGATGGATCTCAATATCGGCGAGTACGAGAACATCTCGTCCGCCGATGTGCCGGGGTTCACCCAGTCGCTCGTCGCCGCGATGCCTGGCCTGCGAGATCACCGCTGCAGCATCGGTGAGCCGGGCGGATTCCTGATTCGACTCAAGCGCGGCACGTACTGCGCGCACATCGTCGAGCACGTGGCGCTCGAGCTACAGGGGATGATCGGGCACGATGTCGGCTACGGGAGGACGAGGGGAGGCGACATTGCCGGCAACTATACGCTCATCTTCGAGCATCGCCACGAGTCGGTCGGCCTGCGATCGGCCGCACTCGCTCTCGAGATCGTTCAGAACGCGTTCGCCGGTAAGCTCGACT
The DNA here is from genome assembly GCA_046724115.1 of Gemmatimonadota bacterium. Classification (GTDB taxonomy): domain Bacteria; phylum Gemmatimonadota; class Gemmatimonadetes; order Gemmatimonadales; family Gemmatimonadaceae; genus UBA4720. The sequence continues at coordinate 3,186 of JBKOVX010000157.1, forward strand.
CGGTCGATCACGCCGTCGCCGAGCTGCGTGCGCTGGACGCGACGTCGCACGTCCCCGCGCTGATCCAGCACGTGCTGTGTGGAATCACCGGCGGGTCGCACCGCGCGGAGACACGCGATGAGATGGTCCGGCTGGGATTCGGTGGTCGGGAGCTGATTGTCGATGTTTCGCCTTCGTACATCGTGCAGGCAGGCCTGCCTTACTCCCACTCCGAGATCGCGATCATCCTCGATTCCGATCTCAACGATGTGCCCGAGTACTACAAGGTTCGTCGCCGCGCCGAGCGTCTGGTGTCGGTGGTGACAGACGCGGTGCCGGAAGGCGGGATCGTGATCGCGCCGGCAAAGAGCTGGGAGATTCAGGATCTGGCCCGCGATGCAGGATGTCGCGTCGCGATCTTCGCCACTCATAACGATGTGACAAGCAAGGACAAGAAAGTCGCCCGTGCATCGGCGATGGTCGAAGGCCGGCGCATTATCATCGAGGAGTTCGACAAGTCATTCGAAGTGGGATGGATCCACGACAAGGCGCCGATCGACGCGCAGGTTGCCGCGACTCTCGCCGCTTTCACGCTCAATGAGCTTGGGTCGGGAACCGAATCATCGACGGACGAGCGCGACGACACAGACCGAGCTGCCACGCGCGCTCGTGGCCGCGCAGGAGTCGCTGATTAGCGAGACCGCGCCCTCGAACGGCCGCACAGCGCGTCGCCGCCTTCGCGACGCCAAAGGCACACTCATACTCATCGGCGGCGGCACCAGCGTCAATGGTCCTGCAATCGGCGGGTTCATCGAGATGAGCGGAGCAAAGGAGGGTGCGCCGATCGTCGGACTGACCACCGCGTCGAGTCAGATAGCGGTGGCGAGAGAAATGTGGCTCTCCGATCTCGGTCAGGCCGGCGCGACGAATCTGGAGATTCCGATCGTCGAGACGCGCGATGACGCATGCGATTCAAAAATCGTGGACCAGGTTCGCAATGCGCGCGGAATTTTCCTGGGCGGTGGTGACCAGGTGAAGCTCGTCTCCTGCCTGAGCGGCACACCGCTGGAGGAAGCAATCCGCGATGCTTATCTGGACGGCGCCATCATCTGTGGAACGAGTGCCGGCGCGGCGGCGCTCACCAAGACGACTCTTGCCGGTAACGAAGTGGATGACGAAGGAAAGCTCGTCGAGCAGTACATCGGCCCCGGCCTCGGCCTGCTCGGATATCACACGCTGGTCGACACGCATTTCACACAGCGACGCCGGCTGTATCGCCTGTTCGTGGCGATCGCCGAGTTCCCGGCGCTGATGGGTCTCGGCATCGACGAGGACACCGCGTTGGTGGTGAAGCGCGAGATCGGAACGGTCGTGGGCAAGGGCGGCGTTACGTTCGTCGATGGCAGTAGCGTCCGCTTCAACAACGCCAACGATGTCACCAAGGGACCGGAGCTCACGATCAG
>JBKOVX010000067.1:0-1826 GCA_046724115.1 Gemmatimonadota bacterium
ACTCCATCGTGCTGGTAGAAGCGGTGATCCTCGACAGCGACGAACGCCTGTGGCAGATACTTCGGCAGCGATTTGATGGAGACGCTGGTGCGAATCTCCTTTCCGATTTCGCCGATCAACGACCCATCGCGCGCAAGAACCAGCGATGCCTGGGGCATTGGAAGGATCGTCCAGGGGACGCTGTCCGCCGATGTTGGCTGCTGCGCACCCGCCAGCGAGGGCGTAAACAAAAGCGCCGCAACGACTAGCGCGCGCAACGGTTGATTGTACCTCTGCGCTATGGCAACTTCAGATAGATGGATCGCTCTATTCATCTCGTCGTCATTCAGTTCAAGCCGCGGAAGGGCGACTATGCCGCTAATCTCGCCCGTCTCGCCGGCATTTTTTCGCAGATAGACGCCCTCGATCCGAGACCCGATGTCGCCGTCTTTTCGGAGACTGCGCTAAGCGGGTACTTCGTCGAAGGTGGTGTCCGCGATGTCGCCCTGACAGCCGGCGCACTCGCGCGCGACCTTCAGGCGCAATACACCTCCGCAGTTACTACCCCGCGGACGCTCGATGTGTGCATTGGGTTCTACGAGGTGTGGAACAACGCCTTCTATAATAGTGCGCTCTATGTAACGCTGGGAGGCGAAGAGCCGCTCATCCGGCATGTCCACCGCAAGCTCTTCCTCCCGACCTACGGATTGTTCGATGAGGAACGGTTCGTCGATCGTGGCTTCGAGGTCCGCGCCTTCGACACCGCGTGGGGACGGGCGGCGATGCTGATCTGCGAAGACGCGTGGCACAGCCTCACCGGAACTGTGGCAGCACTCGATGGCGCGACAATCGTCTTCATCGTCTCGGCATCTCCGGCGCGTGGCGTGTGGCCGCGTGGGGATGAAGGACCCGTTCCGGCAAATCTCAAGCGCTGGGAGCGACTCGCGCGCGACATCGCCGAGGAGCATGGCGTGTTCGTGGCGCTGGTGAATCTGGTCGGCACTGAAGGAGGAAAGACTTTTTCGGGCGGCTCGATCGTTTGCGGTCCGCATGGAGAGATTCGCGCGCAGGCGCCGCTGTGGGACGAGACGATCATGTCGATCTCACTCGATCCCGAGGACATCACTCGCGCCAGGTCGGACACTCCCCTGCTCACCGATCTGCAGACGATGATGCCGCACTTGATGCGGAACGTCGATCGAATTCAGGCCGGAGAGCGATTCGTTTTGAATTACGACAATGCTTCGACCGATGGCGGTCCGCTGACTCCTGCCGGCAGGCACGGCGATGGTGAGCGTGCCGACGCGGCATCGACTGAGGAGACAGAGCGACGTCCCACTGAAGCAAGTGGCGCGAAAAAGGGCCTGCGCGCAAAGAAACCAGCGGCGTCAAAGCGCGCATCCACGAAGGCCACGCTCGACGCGAATCGTAACGGCAGCGAGCCCATTCCCGTCATGCGCGCCCAAACTATGCCAGGCGGACCGCCCCCACTCGACATCGATGCTGAGCTCACCGCCGGCTGGCTCGTTTCGTTCCTGCGCGAGGAATTCGAGCGACGCTCGTTCGACAAGGCGGTCATCGGACTCTCCGGTGGCGTCGATTCGGCGGTCACATCGTTTCTAACCGCGCGAGCGCTGGGGCCGGAAAACGTCGTCGCCGTGCGCATGCCGTACCGCACGTCGAATCCGAATTCGCTGGCGCACGCCCAGCTCGTGATCGACGCGCTCGGAATTCAGTCACGAACGATCGACATCTCGCCAGCTGTCGATGGCTATCTGGCCAACGAGAAGGATGCCGATCCGGCTCGTCGCGGGAACGTGATGGCGCGGGAGCGAATGATTGTGCTC
>JBKOVX010000312.1:0-4833 GCA_046724115.1 Gemmatimonadota bacterium
CGTGATTGCATCCGGACGCACTTCGCGCGCTGCCCTCAGCCCCGCTTCGCCATCGAGCTCGACGACGCCCTTGTAGCCTTTGTCGCGCGCCATGTCGAGCAGGACTTTCGCGAAGTTCTGGTCGTTCTCGATGACGAGGACTGTGCGATCGCCTTCCTCGATCTGATCGCGGTCGTCGGGGATCACGGTCTGCGGTACCGCGCGCCGCTCCGGTCGATACTGCAGGGCATCACCGGAAGGCTTCCTTCGCTGATCACGTCGTGAAGATCCCCTGACCGGCGCAGCGCGCGAAGAGGTCGGTGTACTGCTTGGGTAGTAATCGCGGGTGGTGGTAGTGTAGTCGCCACTCTTCGGCTTGAAATCCGTTACCTCGCTGCTGCCGCGATCGGGGCTGTCCGGACGCGGCACGTAGCGCGCGGGCAGGAACAATGTGAAAGTGCTCCCCTGATGCTCGGTGCTCTCGACGCGAATCTCACCGCCCAGCAGACGCGCGATCTCACGGCTGATGGAAAGTCCGAGACCAGTGCCTCCATACTTACGATTCGTCGTGCCGTCCGCCTGCTGGAACGCCTCGAAGATCAGGCGCTGCTTGTCCTTGGCGATGCCGATGCCCGTATCCGCGACGGCGAATGCGATGACTTCTGTCGCCGTGTCGAGGGCGGAATTCTGGAAGCGACGCCCCTTCTCGGCGCGGCGGATGGTGAGACTGACGTCACCTTCCTGAGTGAACTTGACGGCGTTCGACAGCAGGTTCTTGAGTACCTGCTGCAGTCTGCCGCCGTCGGTGTAAAGCGTCTGCGGTATATCCGCGTTCAAGTCTACGTGGAAGGCTAGCCCCTTCTGCTCCGCGACGGCGCCGAAGCTCCGCTCGACGAAGTCTTTTACATCTGCGAGTCGGACATCGGTCGGGTTCACATCCATCTTGCCGGCCTCGACCTTCGACAGGTCGAGCACGTCGTTGATCAGATTCAGCAGATCGCTGCCCGAAGTCAGGATCGTCTGCGCGAACTCCACCTGCTTCGGCGACAGGTTTCCATCCTTGTTCTCGCTCAGCAGCCGCGCCAGGATCAGCAGGCTGTTGAGTGGAGTCCTGAGCTCGTGCGACATGTTGGCCAGGAACTCCGACTTGTATTTCGAGCTGAGCGAAAGCTGCTCCGCTTTCTCTTCCAGAGCCATGCGCGCTGCTTCCACTTCCTCGTTCTTCGATTCGACCTTCCGATTCTGCTCGGCAAGTAGCGAAGCCTTTTCCTCGAGCTCCTCGTTGACCTGCTGCAGCTCCTCCTGCTGGTCCTTGAGCAGCTCCTCGGACGTACGCAGCGTCGTCGCCTGCGCCTCGAGCTCGGCGTTCGATCTCTTGAGCTCTTCCTGCTGCTTGCGCAGCTCCTCAGACTGACTCTGTAATTCGAGAGTCAGACCCTGCGACTGCTCCAGCAGCTCCGCGGTTCTCATGTTGGCGGCGATCATGTTGATCACGACGCCCACTGTTTCGGCCAGCTGATCCAGGAATAGCTGGTGGATCTGGCTGAAGGGCAGGAATGAAGCGAGCTCGATGACCGCCTTCACTTCACCCTCGAACAGCACCGGCAGCACCAGAATGTTGCGTGGCGGCGCTTCGCCCAGACCGGAGGAGATCCGGATGTAATCGTCCGGAACGTTGGTGAGCAGAATCGGTTTCTTCTCCAGCGCTGCCTGTCCGACCAGACCCTCACCTATGTGGAAGAGATTGCCAATGTGCTTGCGCTCCTTGAAGGCATAGCTCGCAATGAGCTTCAGCACCGGCGTGTTGTCGTCGTCGTCCTTGATGTAGAATGCGCCGTGATGCGCCGAGACCAGCGGCGTAAGCTCTGACATAATGAGCTTGGAGACAGACTCGAGATCCTTCTGTCCCTGCATCATCCGCGAGAACTTGGCGAGGTTGGTCTTGAGCCAGTCCTGCTCGGTGTTCTTTTCGGTGGTGGACTTCAGGTTGGCGATCATCTGGTTGAGGTTGTTCTTCAGCTCGTCCAGCTCGCCTTGTGCTTCCACCGCGATCTGCCTGCTCAGATCTCCACGCGTCACCGCGGTGGCGACGTCGGCAATCGCGCGCACTTGCACCGTGAGGCTGTTCGCCATCGCGTTCACGTTGTCGGTGAGTGCTCTCCACGTTCCCGCGGCGCCTGGAACTTCCGCCTGGCCGCCGAGCTTGCCCTCTGTACCTACTTCCTTCGCCACGCGTGTCACCTCGTCGGCGAAGACTCGCAGCGAGTCCACCATCGCGTTGGTTATGTTCTTCAACTCCAGTATCTCACCGCGCACCTCGACGGTGATCTTCTGGGACAGGTCTCCCTTCGCCACTGCCGTCGTAACGAGAGCGATGTTGCGAATCTGACTGGTGAGGCTGGAAGCCATGGCGTTCACGTTGTCAGTGAGATCCTTCCACGTCCCGCCGACACCCGGTACGACTGCCTGACCCCCCAGCTTTCCTTCCGTGCCCACTTCCTTGGCGACGCGCGTTACTTCCGATGCAAAAGTGCTGAGCTGATCGACCATCGTGTTGATGGTGTTCTTCAGCTCGAGGATCTCACCCTTCACATCGACCGTCATCTTGCGCGAGAGGTCGCCCTTGGCGACTGCGGTGGTGACGTCGGCGATGTTTCTCACCTGACCGGTGAGGTTCGACGCCATGAAGTTCACGTTGTCGGTCAGGTCCTTCCAGGTACCGGCGACGCCTGGCACGTTGGCCTGTCCGCCGAGTCGTCCTTCCGTTCCCACTTCTCGAGCGACGCGCGTGACTTCGCCGGCGAAGACGCTGAGACTGTCCACCATCGTATTGATGGTTTGCTTTAGCTCGAGAATCTCTCCTTTCACATCGACCGTGATCTTTCTCGAGAGATTGCCCTTCGCCACGGCAGTTGTCACATCGGCGATGTTTCGAATCTGACCGGTGAGGTTGGACGCCATTGCGTTCACGTTGTCCGTGAGATCCTTCCACGTGCCCGCGATGCCGGGCACTGTCGCCTGCCCACCCAGTTTCCCTTCGGTTCCGACCTCTTTTGCCACGCGAGTGACTTCCGAGGCAAACGAGCTGAGCTGATCGACCATCGTGTTGATCGTATCCTTCAGCTCCGCCGTCTCACCCTTTGCTTCAACCGTGATCTTCTGTGACAAATCGCCGCGTGCCACTGCTGTCGTGACCGCGGCGATGTTCCGCACCTGGCCGGTGAGATTGCCGGCCAGCGTGTTCACGTTGTCGGTAAGGTCCTTCCACGTTCCAGCGACTCCGGGCACACTCGCCTGGCCGCCAAGTTTTCCTTCGGTTCCCACTTCGCGGGCGACGCGCGTTACTTCGGCGGCGAAAGCACTCAGCTGATCGACCATGATGTTGATGGTGTTCTTCAGCTCGAGAATCTCGCCCTTCGCCTCGGCGGTGATCTTTCTGTTCAAGTCGCCGCGAGCAACCGCGGTCGTGACGTCGGCAATGTTTCTCACCTGACCGGTGAGGTTCGACGCCATGAAGTTCACGTTGTCGGTCAGGTCTTTCCACGTCCCGGCAACACCCGGCACTTCCGCTTGTCCGCCGAGTCGGCCTTCGGTGCCGACTTCCTTGGCGACACGGGTTACTTCCGAAGCGAATGCACTGAGCTGATCGACCATCACGTTGATGGTCTGCTTCAGCTCGCTGATTTCTCCCTTCACGTCGACGGTGATCTTTCTCGACAGGTCGCCCCTGGCGACCGCCGTCGTGACGTCGGCGATGTTGCGGATCTGACCGGTGAGCGACGACGCCATCGCGTTCACGTTGTCGGTGAGATCCTTCCACGTTCCGCCGACACCCGGTACTTCGGCCTGGCCTCCCAGTTTTCCCTCTGTTCCGACTTCCTTCGCCACACGAGTGACTTCCGAGGCGAAGGTACTGAGCTGATCGACCATCGTGTTGACAGTGTTCTTCAGCTCGAGAATTTCTCCGCGTGCGTCAGCGGTGATCTTCTGCGACAGGTCCCCCTTTGCCACCGCCGTCGTGACCGCGGCGATGTTTCTCACCTGACTGGTGAGATTGCCCGCCAGCGTGTTCACGTTGTCGGTGAGGTCCTTCCACGTGCCACCTACGCCCGGCACTTCAGCCTGGCCACCGAGCTTGCCTTCGGTTCCCACTTCGCGCGCCACGCGTGTGACTTCAGACGCAAAGGCGCTCAGCTGGTCCACCATGATGTTGATGGTGTTCTTCAGCTCGAGAATCTCCCCACGCGCGTCCGCCGTGATCTTGCGCGACAGGTCACCGCGCGCCACTGCAGTGGTAACGTCGGCGATGTTTCTCACCTGGCCGGTGAGGTTCGACGCCATGAAATTCACGTTGTCGGTGAGGTCCTTCCACGTGCCCGCGACCTGCGGCACCTGCGCCTGTCCGCCGAGTCGGCCCTCCGTGCCCACTTCGCGGGCAACTCGCGTCACTTCCTCGGCGAAAGTGCTCAGCTGATCGACCATCGTGTTGACAGTGTTTTTCAGCTCGAGGATCTCGCCTTTGACATCGACCGTGATCTTGCGCGACAGATCGCCCTTGGCGACCGCGGTGGTGACGTCGGCGATGTTGCGGATCTGGCCGGTGAGGTTCCCCGCCAGAGTGTTGACGTTGTCTGTTAGATCCTTCCATGTGCCGGCGACACCCGGTACCTGCGCCTGGCCGCCCAGTTTTCCTTCGGTTCCAACCTCACGCGCGACGCGAGTGACTTCCGATGCAAATGCGCTGAGCTGATCGACCATCGTGTTGATGGTGTTTTTCAGTTCCAGCGTTTCGCCGCGCGCTTCGACCGTGATCTTCTGTGACAGATCTCCTTTGGCAACTGCGGTGGTGACCGC
>JBKOVX010000240.1:0-6023 GCA_046724115.1 Gemmatimonadota bacterium
TCCTCAAACAATTGAAGGATGGCAAAGCTAACACACCTGGGCGGCGGGTCCGAATAGCGCCAAAACGTTGCTACTGCTGAGCTTGGCATGCTCACATTTTTTCGTGCTCGGATGAGTCCACACCACCGACGAACTCTCTAAAACTGTAAGCGCTTGTAACAACGCGACTTAGGTTCGCTTGAACCCGTTGATTTAGCCGTTCCCAAACGCTACATTTCGGGCTACCATGATGGAGGCTTCCCCTGCAAATCCCGCCACCCGCCGGCCTCCTCGACGAACCCGTAGCAGACTCCTGATTTAATGACGGCTCCGAACAACAGAGAGCGCATCCTCCCGCGCCTCATTCACGAAGAAATCAAAGAATCGTTCATCAACTATTCGATGAGCGTCATCGTCTCTCGCGCGCTGCCTGATGTGCGCGATGGACTCAAGCCGGTGCACCGCCGCGTTCTCTACGCGATGAACGAGCTGGGGCTCGTTCCCGGCCGCCCCTACAAAAAGTCGGCGACCGTCGTCGGCGACGTGCTCGGCAAGTATCACCCGCACGGTGATACCTCCGTGTACGACGCCCTCGTTCGCATGGTGCAGGATTTCTCGCTGCGCTATCCGCTGGTCGATGGCCAGGGAAATTTCGGCTCGGTCGATGGCGATCCGGCAGCGGCCTATCGCTACACCGAAGCGAGGTTGACGCGTGTGGCGATGGAGATGCTCGCCGACATCGACAAGAACACTGTCGATTTCGCGCCGAACTTCGACGATCGCCTGCAGGAGCCCAAGGTTCTTCCTTCGGCGATCCCGAATCTCGTCGTCAACGGATCATCGGGAATCGCGGTCGGCATGGCGACAAACATCCCGCCGCACAATCTCAGCGAGGTCGTCGCCGCGATAGTCGCGTTGATTGACAATCCGGAGATGACGCCGGGCGAGATCAGAAAACTCATCAAGGGACCTGACTTTCCCACTGGCGGCTACATCTATGGCCGCGCCGGCATCAAGGACTATCAGGAAACGGGACGCGGACGGATCGTGATGCGCGCACGCGCCGTCATCGAGGAGAAGGAGAGGCAGAGCAAGTCACAGATTGTGGTCACCGAGCTGCCGTACCAGGTCAACAAGGCCAAGCTCATTACCGACATGGCCGACCTGGTAAAGGAAGGAAAGCTCGAGGGAATCAGCGCCCTGCGCGACGAGTCCGACAAGGATGGAATGCGCGTCGTCATCGAGCTAAAGCGCGATTCGATTCCGCGCGTCGTCCTCAACCAGCTGTACAAGCACACGGTGATGCAGTCGACGTTCGGCGTCATCATGCTGGCGCTGGTTCCGGATTCACATACCGGACAGCTGGTGCCGAAGGTGATGCCGCTCAAGGAGGTGCTCGAACACTACATCGAGCACCGACACCAGGTCGTCGTTCGTCGCACGCAGTTCGAGCTCGACAAGGCTCTCGAGCGGGAGCACATCCTCGAAGGCCTGAAGATCGCCGTCGACAATATCGACGCAGTGATCAAGCTCATTCGCGCCGCCGCCGACACTCCGACGGCGAGCACCCAGCTCCAGAAGCGTTTCAAGCTCAGCGAGCGCCAGGCCGAAGCCATTCTCAACATGCGCCTCGCCAAGCTGACCGGCCTCGAGATCGAGAAGCTCGAGGAGGAGCTTAAGGAAGTGCGCGCGTTCATCAAGGAGATGAAGGACATCCTCGCATCCAAGCCGCGCCGCTTGAAGATCATTCGCGACGAGCTGCTGTCGGTCGCCGACAAATACGGCGACGAGCGTCGCTCCGAGATCACCAGCGACGAAGGCGAGTTCACCATCGAGGACCTGATCGCCGAAGAGGACATGGTCATCACCATCTCCCACTCCGGCTACATCAAGCGGACTTCGGTCTCGACATATCGCAAGCAGCGCCGCGGCGGTCGTGGACTGAGCGGAGCGGGGTTGAAGGACGAGGATTTCATCGAGCGTCTCTTCATCGGCTCCACGCACGACTACATCCTCTGCTTCACCGATGATGGCCGCTGCTTCTGGCTCAAGGTTTACGAAGTGCCTCAGGCGGGCCGCGCGTCCAAGGGCAAACCGATCGTCAATCTGATCAACGTCTCACCCGAGACGCAGATCAAGTCGATGGTGCCGGTACGGGAATTCTCGGAGACGCAGTTCCTCCTCTTCTGCACCAGGAATGGAACGGTGAAGAAGACGGCGCTGTCCGAGTACTCGAACGTTCGGCAGACGGGAATCAAGGCGATCAAGATCGACAAGGACGACGAGCTGATCGACGTCCAGGTGACGAGTGGCTCCAACGACATTGTTTTAGCAACTCGTCATGGTATGTCCGTACGCTTTCATGAGCAGGACGTGCGCGAGATGGGCCGCGACACCACCGGTGTCAAAGGTGTCGAGCTAAGTGAAGGTGATTCCGTAATTGGCATGGTCGTCGTCAAGCGTGACGCGACCCTGCTCGTCGTCACCGAACGCGGACTCGGCAAATGCTCCAACATCGCGGATTACCGGGTCCAGAAGCGCGGCGGGAAAGGCATCATCACGGTCAACAGAACCGAGAAAACAGGCGATGTCGTTGCCCTGATGGAGGTTCTGCCGGCCGACGAGATCATGATCATCACAAAACATGGGGTGATCATCCGTAGTTCGGTCTCTCAGGTGAGGGTGACAGGGCGTATCGCGCAGGGGGTCAAACTCGTCAATCTCGACGAGGGCGATCTCGTGACCGCTGTTGCGCGCGTAGTGCCCGACGATGAGGAGGAAGGCGCCGAGAACGGCGCTCCCGCTCCCGACACTGAACCGGTCGAGGCTCTCACCGACGAATGAAGACCAGGCGCTCCGCAACAAACCCACAGCTCGAAGAAATCGACAAGCTGCGCACGGCTCTGCGTAAAGCAGAAGCCGAGGTGCAGCGGCTGCTCGACGAAGCTGCGGCACGCGGAGCGCTGGTGGACATTTTGCACGACGTCATGGGCTCGCTGTCGATGGGGGAGCTGTTCCACATGCTGGCGCGTCGTCTCGCTCGCGCACTCAACCTGAGTCATTCCTCGGTGATCTTCGCCAAGAAGGGCGATTCGATGGGCACCGTCGCCTCGGCGCACGAGGATCCGCAACTCGAGAACCTGCAGGTCGAGCTCGACAAATATCCGGAGATCGAAGCGGCGCTTGCCAGCGAGCAGCCGGTGTTGATTCCGGACATCTGGCACTCCGAAGCGTACAAGTCATTGCGCGAAGCATGGGAGAAGGATGGCAGCGTGATCTCGGTTCGCTCGATCATCGCCCTGCCGTTCCGTCTCGACCTCGATCGCACCGGCGTGTTCCTGCTCCGTCGCACGGCTGAAAAACCGTCATTGACCGACGCCGACGTCGAGTTCGCCGAGACGGTGGTGAAGAGTGCGATGAACGCGATGCGTCGCGCACACATGGTGGAAGTCACGCAGGCGGACAATCTCCGGCTCGAGGCGCTGGCGCGCACAGATCCGTTGACGCAGCTCCTCAATCGCCGTGCGCTTCTCACCCAGCTGGCGACGGAAGTCGAGCGCACCCGCCGCTACAACGCGCCGCTCAGCATCCTGATGATCGACGTCGACGAGTTCAAGGATGTGAACGACACCTACGGCCACCTCGCCGGCGATCAGGTGCTGGTCGAAGTCGCTTTGATACTCGGCCGCACCGCGCGCAGCGTCGATTCAGTAGCGCGCTACGGCGGCGACGAATTCGTGATTGCCGTACCGGAGACGGGCGAAGCCGGCGCGATAGCGTTCGCCGAGAGATTGCGCGACAGGATCCAGGCGCATCCGTTCGACATCGGCAAGGGCGAGCCACTCCAGCTCACCGTGAGCATCGGCGTCGCCGATTTCCCCGAGGCGAAAGTCGAGACGGCGGAAGATCTGCTCGACTGCGCCGATCGGGCGTTGTACCGGGCGATGGCGGGGGGGCGGAATTTGGTGTGCGTTTGAGGGGCGGGAAGAGGGACGAGGGGCGAGGAAGCGGTGAGCGGTGGTGCTGAAAGCGGTTAGGTTTTAAGTCGCGCTGTACTTCTCGCAATGCTGGCGTCCCACGATCGCGACCTCGCCAATGCTCAAATTCCTCCGACTCCGCGCGTCCCTCGTCCCTCGCCCCTCGTCCCTCTTCCCGCTCCTCCTCGTCGCCTGCGTCGTCGATTCGTCGAAGAAGCAAACCGCGGGCGACACAACGCACCTCGGGCCGGTCATCACCGTCACTGCGGTGAATCGCGGCACCGCCGGCATGGCGGAGCGCGTGCTGTGGACGTTCTCGCCCGATCACAAAGCGATTCTCGTCGTCGCCGATCCCGGTGGAGTGGAGAACGAGCCAGTGCCCAACGGATTCTTTTTCGGTGATGAAGCGCGCGGATTCCAGACGCAAATGGACAGCGTCTGGGATGTCCAGCCGTCTCCCGATTGGAAGTGGATCGGCTTTGGTCGGGCCTACAGCGTCGTACGTGGGGAAGGGACGGGAACCGATCTCATCACCGATGTTGCGCGTCGCACTTCGATCGACACCGCGACGATTCGCGCCGGATCGTTTGCTTCGAGCGGGATGTCGATGGCGCGCGCGGTCGCGCAGCCTGGTGTGATCCACATTCCCGATAACCCACGCGCGCAGGCCGCCGCCGACAGCTCGGTGCCGCGCCTCTTCCCGATCGCGCGCGGCTGGCGGGTGAAATGGACGACCGACGGTTCGACGCTCGCACTCGGCAATAATCCCGCGCGGGCCGAAGACAACGAGCCGAGCCAGACCTGGGCGGCGCTCGATCCCAACACCGGGCAGCTCCACGGATCACTGCCCGGCAACGCGAAGCTCGCCGATGTGAGCTTCACCATGGGTCCGACTCTCGATCGATCAGTTCCGATCGACATGACCCATTCCGCTCCGATCCAGATCCAGCGCGACAACAAGACTTTCACCGTCCAGAGTGAGCGCGGAGTGATCACGATCACTCAGAGTCCAGCCGCGGCTGGGTCCAACGAGGCGCAGCGCGTCATCGGCGCGGGAATCGCGCTCGCCGCGACCGCAGGCGGACGGTACATCCTTGCTCTAGCTCCGAAAGCGAATCCGGATCCAAACGGGATGGCGATCGAACCGGTCGTATATACAGTTACCTGGTAGCACCGCGGATTGAGGCGTGCGGACCAAACCGCCAGAGCTCCGAAGTGCGGACTAATTGAGGAGTGCGAACAGATTGAGGGTTCCGAACAACTGCTTTTGGTCTCGATCGTCCGGACTAAGTCCCCAGTGGTCCTCAATCCGCAATAGGTCCGGACTCCTCAATTAGTCCGAAGTCCGAACTGAGTAGTTGGTCCGAATCCCTCAATCGGTCCCTACCGCCCGATGCGCCGGAGCTCCACAAGCAGGCAATGATCCTGAACAACATCAATCCCCGCTCGCGCGAGTTGTTCAGCGGCTTCGTCGTTTCGAATTCCTAGCTGAAACCACACCGTCTTCGGCTTCTTGGCGATGATGTCATCGACGTGCGGCGGAATGTCTTTCGGCCGGCGGAAGACATTCACCATGTCGATGGGACCGGGAATGTCGACGAGCTGGCGGTAGACCTTCTTGCCCATCATCTCCGTCATTTCTTTGTAGTAGACAGGCACCGGGATGATTTCCATACCAGCCATCGCCGCGTATTCCGGAACGTAGTACGCCGGCTGGGATGGATCGGGTTTGATGCCGAGCACCGCCACGCGGTGCGTGCGACCGAGAAGATCCTTTATTTGTGCAGGCGAATCGATCAGGTGATCGCGCCAGTCTGCGCCGTCAGTTTGGGGTGTCATGCCCTGCTCGAGTTGTTGGTTCATGGTAGACTCGACAATTGCAATAAAGCGCGCGTGTCAAGCGCGCGGGGTGACGGGAACAAGTATGCGTCAATAAATTGCAAGAGCGAGTCCAGCTCAAACCCCTGGAGATCCACACGTAATGCGAATGTTAGTTCTTGGCGCGGGCCTTCAAGGTTCCGCGTGTGCATATGATCTGCTCCAAAATCCGGAAGTGAAGGAAGTCCG
>JBKOVX010000468.1:0-3932 GCA_046724115.1 Gemmatimonadota bacterium
TGCCTGGACTGCGCAGATACGGGTCGACGATTTGTCCCGCCTGCTCCGGAGTCAGGCACGAGAGCGGGATAGTCTCCGTTTCGGGAGAAGAGGCAGGTCGGTCAACCCCCATCATCATTCTGCCAAATCCGGTCGCGAAGAGCATGATCCAGAAGGTCACCACCAGCGCCGTACCGCTGAGAAACACGACCACCCTCCCAACGCGGCGACGTCGAGCAAGCATCCCAGCAGTCTCTGCTACGCTGAGCGGGTTACTCATCGGCGGCAAGGTGTTCAGAATCGTAGCCGCGTTGTACTCGCGGTCACGGAGCGCTGTTGCCAGCGGCCCGCAGTCGGGACAGGTCGCGCAGTGACGCATCACTTCCGACTCGGGTGTGAGATCCCGTAGCGAGCCGGTCGCCAATTCGGAGAGACATTCCTGACAATTCATCGCGAGAGCTCTCCGTAAGCGGGATGCGTGGCGAGCAGGTTTTCGCGAATTGCTTTCCGCGCCTTGAAAAGATTTGCTCGTACCGACACAGGTTTCATCCCGGTTCTCTCGGCAACTTCCGCGGGCGATAACCCCTGGAGGTCGACCAGATCGAAGATCTCGCGCTGTCTCTGCGGCAGCGCCGCGAAGAGCTCGCGGATCACTGTTGCCGCCCGTTCGCGATCGACGCGCCCGCCGGGATCAGTCGTGTACACCTCACGCGCCGGACGCGCAGCCGGCGTCAGAGCCAGTCGGCCACGCCGACCGCGCTTCCGGCGCGTCTGGGTCGCAGCTCGTCTCGTAATCCTGTAAAGCCACGCCTCGAGGGGACCATCGGACCGATAATCACCGATCTGCCGGTGGGTCCGAACAAAAACTTCCTGGGTGATGTCTTCGGCTTCGTCGGGATCGCGCGCGAAGATGAGCGCCCAGCGGAAGACGGCCGGTTGAAAGCGCGTCACAAGGGTGGTGAACGCCGCATCGTCGCCCGCTGATGCCAGCGACGCCAACTGCGCATCCAGCGCCCACGAGGACCGGTCGCGGTAAGCGACCGCGTTGGTCTCCGCGGCTGCCTTCCTTTCCTTCCTCCGAAATCGGCGGCGGCTCATCGAGCGGCTAATATATGGTTGTGTGGGCATTGCACCCGCATACAGTGACAAGCGATATCTCCATAGGCTTCAATTGCATGATGCCACGAGGCGTGGCAGCGTTTACCGATGGAGGGACCAATGCCGTCGTGTGTGCATCTGGAACAGATCCGGAACGTTACCCCGATGACTCCCAACGGCTGCGAGGAGTGCCTCAAAACGGGGACGCGCTGGATCCATCTCCGGCTTTGCATGAGTTGCGGGCACGTTGGATGTTGTGACAACTCCGTCGGCAGGCACGCGAGAAAGCACTACGAGAGCACCAGGCACCCGATCATGAAGAGCTTCGAGCCGGGCGAAGAGTGGAAGTGGTGTTACGTAGACGAAATCCAGATGGACTAGAGGAGAGATCGGATCCAGCCACCGTCGACTGCGATTGAGCTTCCAGTGATGTAACTCGCCCTTTCGGAGGCGAGGAAAGCTGCCAGCGCGGCGAATTCGCGCGGCTCGGCGAGTCGGCCAATCGGAATCTCGCGTTCCCACCTGGCGAAAGCGTCGCTCATCGATGCTCCGGTTCTTTCACTGGTCTGCCGAGCGAGCTCCTCCATCCGATTGGTCCGCGTGAAGCCGGGCATGATGTTGTTGACGGTGATGTTGAACCGCGCGACTTCGTTGGCGAGCGTGCGCGCGAAACCCGTCACCGCAGCGCGCAAACTGTTCGAGAGCATCAGGCCATCGATCGGCTGCTTAACCGCAATCGACGTGACGTTGAGGATTCTTCCCCATTTTTGCTCCTTCATTCCGGGCAGCACTGCGCGGGCGAGACCGACCGCGCTGAAGAGGAGGAGTCTCGTCGCCGATTCCCATGCTTCGGCATTGAAGCTCTCGAAGGTGCCGCTCGGCGGGCCTCCAGAGTTAGTGACGAGGATGTCGACCTTCCCGAACTTGTCGAGTGCGGTGCCGGCCACGCGATCCAATCCGCCTTGCTCCGAGACGTCGGCCGCGACTTCGACGACTGTCACTCCCGAGCTTTTGCGAATGGAATCTGCCGCCGCGCGCAGCGCATCCGCGCCGCGGGCACACATGACGAGATTCGCTCCTTCGGCGGCCAATTCCTCGGCGATGGCGCGGCCGAGACCTTTGCTGCTCGCCGAGACGAGCGCGACTTTACCGCGAATTCCGAGATCCACTCAACGTCTCAGGTAGTCGTCTTTCTTCTCGAGCCAATCCTGGCGCGGAGGACTGAAGACGTCGACATCCAGGGTTTCCTCGACCGCTTCTGCCTTGTGCGGGACGTTCGATGGTATGAGCAGGACCTCGCCGGCGTGGACGGTGACCTCCTCAGCGCCGTCGTCGCCGATCCAGAATTTGAGGGCGCCCTCGAGGATGTAAGTGAGCTGCTCGTTCTCGTGCGAATGTTTGGGGACGATGCACCCTTTCTTGAGATAGACGTGCGCCAGCATCATGCGATCGCCAGTGATGAGACGGCGCTCGAGCATGTCGGAGACGCGCTCTTTTTTCATGGAATCCCAGCGGAAAAAACTCACTCCATTTTTCGAAGCCATTAATTCTCCTCAGCCTTCGCGATCAACGTGTTGGCGTGGTGCGATCGTAAACGACCCGTCCGCCAACGATGGTGTACTCGATCTTCGCGTCGCGGATCGACGCAGCCGGAATTCTCGTTAGATCGCGATCGATGATTACGACGTCTGCGAGCTTACCCGGCGCGAGAGAGCCCTTTTCTTTCTCCTCAAAGGTCGCATAAGCAGCGCCGGTGGTGTAGGCACGCAGCGCATCCTCGACGGAGATCTTCTGCTCAGGCACCCAACCATTTGGATGTTTGTCGTCGAGCGTTCGTCGCGTCACCGCCGCGTAAATGCCCTCGAGCGGAGTGGCCGGCGCTACAGGCCAATCGCTCCCGAACGCCAGTCGAGCGTGAGCATCCTCCAGAGACCGAAACGCATAGGTCGTCTTCGCTCGCTCCGGCCCGATCACTTTCTCGGCCCATCGACCGTCGTCGATCGCATGGTACGGCTGCATGCTGGGAATGACGCCGAGCGCGCCAAAGCGGGCGACATCCGCTGGTGAGATGTGTTGGGCGTGCTCGATGCGAAACCGCCTGTCCTTCTGCCCGTTCTCACGCTCGACTCTCTCGAAGATGTTGAGCTGGAGGTTGATCGCACGATCGCCAATGGCGTGGACGATGACGTGCAGATTCGACTTGTCGGCGTTGGACGTCCACGTGTAGAGATCTTCCGGCGTGTTGACGAGAAGTCCGGTATCACCAGGCGCGTCGGTGAATGGCTGCATCATGGCCGCGGTGTGGGAGCCAAGCGAGCCATCGACGAAACCCTTGAGGCCGCCGATGCGGAGCCACGAATCGCCGCGACCACGCGCGGCGACCGTGTCGCGGAGTCGCGCCCACGTCGCGAGCGGAACCGATGCGTAGATGCGAGTGCGAA
This sequence comes from Gemmatimonadota bacterium, assembly GCA_046724115.1. Taxonomy (GTDB): domain Bacteria; phylum Gemmatimonadota; class Gemmatimonadetes; order Gemmatimonadales; family Gemmatimonadaceae; genus UBA4720. The sequence goes on from JBKOVX010000468.1 coordinate 3,519, forward strand.
GCGTTCCGGCGCGATGCGCTCGCTCGAAGACGGCGAGGTCGGCCCAGGTCCCCATGTGATCGACGGACGTAACTCCGCGCTCGTTGGCGTATGTCATCGCCGCGTCGAGCGCGCGGTCGAGCATCGCCGGAGCGGGATCAGGAACGGCGGGATCGATCAGCGACTGTGCATTGTCCTTGAAGATTCCGCTCGGATGACCGTTAGCGTCGCGCGTGATCGTCCCGCCAGCGACATCGGCTCCCGATTGCGGCACCTTCGCCGCTCGCATGGCAGCGGAGTTGGCGAGCGCCATGTGGCCGTCGAGACGATTGATCCAGACGGGATTGTTGGGCGTGACCGAATCGATCCACGACGCCCGCGGAAGCTCTCCGCCCCAGTTCTGATGATCCCAATCTCCTCCGGTGATCCACGTCC
>JBKOVX010000292.1:0-2241 GCA_046724115.1 Gemmatimonadota bacterium
CCCAGCGGCAGTGTCGTTGTCTTTGTAGTCACAGACTCTCCCGCCCGTAGAGACTAGACCCCGCCGTACCACTCGTACCCCTGGTCCGACCAGTAGCCCCCGTTCATCTCCGGCATGAACACGATCTTCGTCAGGTACTTGGTGTTCTTGTAGCCGAGCTTGACCGGAGAGTAGACGCGGGCGGGCGCGCCGTGCGCGGGTTCGAGCATTTTTCCATCGAGGCCGTAGGCGACGACTGTCTGCTTGTGCATCGCGCTCTCGATGTCCCAGCTCTCGTGATAGTCGTCGTCGAACGACTGGAAGTCGACGTATCGCGCCGCCCGATCAGCGCGAACGAGTCGCGCCAGCTCGGTGAATGGAACTCCGGTCCACGTCTCGACCGCGGTCCAGCCTTCGACACAATAGTGATTGACCCGATTTGATACCTGCGGCAGCCGCTGCAGATCTTCTAGCGTCAATCGCACCGGATTTCCAACGAGGCCACTGACTTCGAGCGCCCACTTGCCTCCCACGCTCTCGTCCCACACCGGAACCGTTGGCGAGATGTAATAACTCGGCAGCTTGTTGCCGGCGTCGTGTGCTCCCGCTTGCACGACGTCCATGTGCGTATGCCTGAAGAGTTTTCTCTCCAGCACCAGGTTCTTGCGCTCGGCGTACCTAAGTAGTCGCTCGGCGGACTTTGGTCCGCGCGAGTCGCAGGCGGCGAGCAGTGCCGCCGAGATCAGCCCGCCGCCGCGCACGAGGAAATCACGTCGATCGATCCCATTGATGCGGACGAAGCTCCGCCCTTCCTTGCCGCCGCTCACGTCGACTCCGTGGGCGGCGATGCAGTCGGAGTCGCTGGCCGCCTCGGAAGCAGATGGTAGAACGGCCGAGCGTTGCGCGCCTCGGGCGAGAGCGACGGATCGTAGTTGCCGGTGATCATCGAAGTGATCGAATACGGATCTACGGCAAAGACCATGAATACGTGCGCGAAGCTGAGGATCACGATCGTCAGCATGATGATGAAGTGCCAGTACCGCGCCCACACGTAGCCCCCGAACATCGCCGTGAGCCAGGACAGCTCGACTGGTTTCCAGATGGCGAGTCCGGTGAGAACTGCAAATATGCCGGCGATCGGCAGCGCGAAGTACGTTGTCTTCTGCAGCGCGTTGTTCTTCCCCTGATGCGGATGGTCCTTTCGCCTGAAGGTGTAGAACTTGATCATCTGCCAGCTGTCGCGGATGTCGCCTTTGCGCGGGACAAGGTCGCGCCACTCGCCGTGCAGGTAGATGAAGGTGAGGTAGATGAGTCCGTTGATGACCAACACCCACATCATCGCGAAATGCCAATTCCGCGCGCCCGCGAGCCAGCCGCCAAACGTCAGCCACTTGGGAACTGGCTTGTGCTCGAACGGATAGCAGCAGAACATCTCGCCCTTCCGCGCGAACGCAGGATAGGCGTTGAAGATCTGCAGGCCGCTGCCAACCATAATGATGATGGCGACGACATTCACCCAATGCGTGACGCGCACGATCCAGTGATGACGTTTCTTATTCACCGGGCGCACGGACGATGCACTTCCCACTCGAACGACTGCTGGAGGGTCTGGACTGGTCATGCGTGTCCTTTAGAGTGCGACTGGGTGCACTTGATGGCAACCAGGAGGAACGATGTTCTTCGAGTCCCGCGGTGCATCGAAGGTCTGCTTATATACTCGCCAAGCTCTCGTTGCGTTCGCCTCGGCGACGATTTGGCTCCCGGTCCCTGTCGAGTCTCAACCGCTCCAACCCTACCTCGCCGACCGCGGAACCGGCATTGCGACGTCGATGTTCGGGGAATACGTGCGGAAGGGCGAGCTACTCGTCTATCCGTTCTACGAGTACACGTCGTTCCAGCACATGGAGTACAAGCCTGCAGAGCTGGGTTTTGGCCTCGATCAGGATTTTCGCGGCAAGTTCCGCGAGCACGAGGCGAACTTCTTTCTCGCCTACGCTATCAGCGATCGCGTTGCGTTCGAGCTGGAGAGCGCGCTCTTCACCTCCGCCAAGCTCTGGAAGGATCCAGCGGATCCGAGTCCGATGCCAGGAACGATCAAGGAATCAGGCTTCGGCGATACCCAGGCGGAGATTCGGTATCGCTTCGCACACGAGAACGTGAAGCGACCGGAATTATTCAGTTATCTCGAGGTCGACTTCCCATTTCAACGCAACCGCCTGATCATCGGCACCCAGACGTGGGCCTACAAGTTCGGCGTGGGAG
>JBKOVX010000222.1:0-3022 GCA_046724115.1 Gemmatimonadota bacterium
GCGGTTCCCTCGAGCTGATTCGTAATGTCGCGGCGGGTATTCTCCAGTTGATCGAGCTGGTTGGTCAGCTCGTTACGCTGTGCCTTGAATCCTTCGTAGATTGCGCTCGCGCTCGGTGCCGCTCGCGGAGCCGCGGCGGCCACTACGGGTCCAGTTGCCTGATTTGCCGAAGGTTGTTGCAATTCGCCCTCGTTGTGCCTCGTGATGCTGCGGAGTGAAAATATATAGTCCCTACGCGATGATTATCCCGTAAGTTCTACAAGGTCCTCGAATCCCCTTCGCCCCGACGATGCGACCACTCCCTTTTGTCTGGCCTTACGCGCTTGTGTTCTGGGCTATCTACATCTGGGCGTTCGCTCCCGAATGGAAGGTGGTGCAGGGAGGCATGGAGGGCGCGAGACACGCCGAGTCGAAAGACAGTGGATCGATGCGCGTACTGCTCGGCGGAATGTGGATCGCGCTGATGATTGCTTTCGCGCTCGCGTTCGTAAAAGCGTGGGCGTTCCCGGCTCGACTGCAGGTTCCTCTGTTCGCCGCCGGGATCTCGCTGATTCTCCTGGGCAGTCTGCTGCGTCGGTACTGTTTCCGAACGCTGGGCGAATATTTCACCGGTGATGTCAGAGCCAGGCACGATCAACCGGTCATTACTTCGGGCCCGTATCGCCTGGTGCGTCACCCCTCCTATACCGCCGGCATCATGATGTTCATGGGAATCGGATTGGCCCTCGGGAGCTGGCTCGCTGCTGCACTGGTGACAGTATCCGCAATCGCTACGTATACATATCGCGTCACGGTCGAGGAACGCGCATTGCTCGAGACGATCGGCGAGCCGTACGGCGCGTATATGAAAGAACGGAAGCGGTTCATCCCCTACATTGTCTGATTGAGGAGAGTATCGATGAGAGGTCTATCGACGGCATTCCTGCTCGTGGCGGTTGTTGGAACGCCGGCTTTCAGTCAGGGGAGCCATGGTGGCCCGTCGCAAACGACGACCGGGAAAAGCGCGCGACCCCCTGCGCCATCGACGATATCGTCCCTCGCGCCGATCAAGCTCGAGGATCAATGGACGGCCGCGCTCGTCCGACGCGACGCCAGAACCTTCGAGCAGCTGCTGGCACCGAATTTCGTCTACACCGAAGACGCAGCCGTTATGAACCGGAACCAGGTGATCAAGAGTGTCACGGGGCCCGATCGGGTAGAGTGGGCGCGCAATGAGGGCATGAAGCTCCATGATTTCGGTGACGTCCACGTCATCACCGGCGTGCTGCACCTGCGAGGGACCGGCAAGCAGGGCGCATTCGATCGCAGATATCAATTCACCGATACCTGGCAGCGACGAGGCGGGCGCTGGCAGATCATCGCGGCGCAGGACTATCTCATCCCCAAGTAGCTCCGAGAGCGAATCGATGACGCGAGGTCTGGCATTTCGGGTAGTGATTCCGTGCGTTGCTGCGGTCATCGCTTGCAAAGCGGAGGACAGAGCTCCGGCTACCGACAGCAGTGCCGCCGATCTACCGCAGGCAACATCGGCCGCGGCGACCGGTGGGGTGTCAGTCTCGGGCGCGCGCATAGCCGTACCGCACGCGGGACCGGCGGGCGAATGGCAGATGCCGGCGGGCGATTATGCCAGCTCGCGCTACAGCGAGCTTTCGTCGATCACTCCGCAGAACGCGGCGAATCTCAAGGTGGCGTGGGCGTTCTCGACGGGTGTGCTGCGCGGACACGAGGGGCAACCGCTGGTGGTCGGTAATACGATGTACGTCGTCACGCCCTACCCCAACGTGTCATACGCGATCGACCTCGCACAGACGGGTCAGCCGCTGAAGTGGAAATTCCGTCCCGATAACGCACAGCAAGCGATTGGCAGAGCGTGCTGCGATGTCGTCAATCGTGGCGCGGCGTACGCGGACGGGAAGATTTTCTACAATCTGCTCGATGGCCACACCATTGCGGTCGATGCGGCGACTGGAAACCAGGTGTGGCGAACCAGGATGGGCGACCTGTCGCGTGGAGAGACGATCACGATGGCGCCTATTGTCGTGAAGGGGAAAGTCATCGTTGGATCGAGCGGCGGCGAGATGGGAGTGCGTGGCTGGATCGCGGCGCTCGACGCGTCGACGGGGAAGGAAGTCTGGCGCGCGTACAACATTGGACCGGACAAAGACGTCAAGGTCGGCCCGAAGTTCAAGACATTCTACGCGCACGATCGGGGCAAGGATCTCGGAGTTTCGTCCTGGCCGGGCGACACCTGGAAGACCGGCGGCGGTGCAGTGTGGGGATGGCTCTCTTATGATCCCGCGCTCAATCTGATCTATCACGGCACAAGCAACCCCGGACCCTGGAACGAGAATCAGCGCACGGGCGACAACAAGTGGACGGCGGCGATTCTCGCACGAGACGCCGACACCGGCGAGATGGTCTGGGCATTTCAGGTGACGCCACACGACATGTGGGACTACGACGCAGTCAACGAGAACATTCTCGTCGATTTGCCGATCAAGGGACAACGTCGTAAAGCACTGGTGCATTTCGATCGAAATGGCTTCGCCTACACGATTGATCGTGCAACAGGCGAGGTGATTCTGGCGGAGCCGTTCGTGCCGATGAACTGGTCAACCGGAGTCGATCTCACGACAGGCCGGCCGAAAGTCGTAGAGACCAAGAAGACCGCGCAGGACAAGAACGTGAAGGACATCTGCCCAAGTCTCGAGGGAGGAAAGAACCAACAACCAGCTGCATTCTCACCGCAGACTGGGTTGTTCTACGTTCCGACGAACAATCTCTGCATGGACTTCCAGGCGCGCGCGGTCACCTACATCGCTGGCACGCCGTTCATCGGCGGGAATGCGCCGGAGAAAGGTGGGCCCGGCGGTTATCGTGGCGAGTTCATCGCCTGGGATGCGACGACCGGAAAGAAAGTCTGGGGAATCAAGGAGCCGTATCCGGTCTGGGGTGGCGCGCTGGCGACCGCGGGCGGAGTCGTGTTCTACGGGACTCTCGACGGCTGGTTCAAGGCGGTCGA
>JBKOVX010000461.1:0-2379 GCA_046724115.1 Gemmatimonadota bacterium
AAGCGCCGGCGTCGTGAACAACGAGCCCATGTGGCTATCGAGATGCGTCGGACGAATCCCCAACGCCATCGCCCGCTGAATCTGCGCGCGCAGCTCGAGCTCGATTTCCTCTTGCTTTGCCCTCACGGCGACGACGCTATCGTTGTTCGGAAAAGTGCCATCGGGGTCGAGCAGGGTCGGAACCTTGTCCTTCGATTCCACGCTGCCCCAACGATAGGTCTGCCATTCGGCGGTAAGCGTCAAGTGCAGTCCGAGATCGGCGTCCGGATGTGCCCTCGCATACGCCCCGACTTCGGTTATCCACGGCGTCGGTACCATGATGCTCGCCGAGGAGATGAGGCCTTTATCGAGTGCGTCGAAGCTGGCCGCGTCGGCGGAGTGGGCGAAGCCGAGGTCGTCGGCGTGCAGGATCAGCAGCTTGGCATCGCGGGGATATCCCAGTCGTTCGGCGACTGTCCTGCTCTGGGCGGGGAGGGGGAGCGACGACGCAATGAAGAGCAGTATTACCGAGAGCCAGCGCAGCGTAGGCATAGAGAAACCTCTGAGATCGGTTTAGGACGATGAAGCATGCGCGCCCTTCCAGATCACGGCCGCGTCGTAGCCGTGAATCGTCCGGACGACGTCGGAGTTCCAGCTATCGAGACCACGCATTGCCAGTGGCCGCAAGGCGCGGAGGTCGATCACTTCATGACCCGTGGCATTCGCGTTTGAAAGTACACGCGTGAGGCGTTGGTCGCCGGCTTTGAATTCGTCGAACTCGTCGCTCGAGGTGGAGACGAAGCTCCGGCCTGGGCCGAGTACAGCCTGACGAGAACCTGGACCAGGTAGGACGATGATATGGAAAGCGCGACCTCCGTTGAGGGTCGCCACTTCGTCCGGCATTGAGCCGACATCGAAAATGTTGACGTAATTGAGACCGCGGATCATGTGGTTGTAGCCGGCCTTCATCAGGACCTTTGGCGGCGATGCGCGTCCGCGCTCTTCCCTCAGCCGCTCCGCGAAAGCATTCCGCATCCATTGCGCGCGGCGCTCGGACGAATCCCACGCGGTGCCTGTCTGTGCGACAGCGTTGATGGCAAGCGATTCCTCGAGCGTGCGCAGGATTGTGTCACTTTCACGGTCCGGGTTTGGCCAGGCGGCGCGGACCGCCGATACCACGGCCGGATCTTGCCCAGAAAAGAGAAAAGGCGGACCGAGGTTTTGCTGCTGCTGCGTCCAGGCTTTGGTTGACGCATCCTTCAGTCGCGCGAAAGACGCCCGTGCGCGCGGCGGCACTCTGGGCTCGAGCCTGGAGATCAAATAGCGGTCGCTGAAAATCTCACGGTCGAAACCCCAGAGAACTCGCTCACTCCTCGGCGCGGCGCTTATGAAAGAGGCGAGGAATTGAGCTTCCTCGCGCAGATACATGGGACTCCATGTGTCGGGCCGAGCAAAGAAATCCAATATCCCCCGGAGTCCATTGCGCCTCCCCGCCGCCTCGATGTCCTGCGCTATCATCGGTGAAAGCTCAATCGCCATTCTGCTGTAGCCAGATCCACGAAGCGCTTTGAACAGGGCTGCCGAGAGCTGTGCGGTTTCCGCGACTCCGTGCTCTTCGCCGATCAGTGTTAAGCGTGCATCGCGTGCTTGCTGTACGAGCCAATCCCAGCCGCGTCCGGCCGGACCATCGCTCATCGTGATGGGAAGCCGATTTCGTTGAAGCGCTTCGAGAAGGCGCGCTTGCGGACCGGTCTGTTGCTGCACACGTGGAGGCGCGGCGCTCTGACCGGAACTGCGCTTGCCCGTAAGCAGGATCAGTCCGCTCGCGACGAGCAGATCGCGTCGATTCATCACCTACTGTTCTCCGGTCTTGGCCGGCAGAAGCGCTGGCCGGAACGGATGCGAGCTGGTTGCGACATTGGAGCTCCAGAGCAGGTTAGTGAGCAGCAGACGGCCCCTGCAATTGGATCAAACGGGCTGCACGAAGGTTTGAATGAAAGCCAGATATTATTCCGAGCCTGGCATCGCGTCGCCGGGCGCCTGAACCAGGGTTCCAGATTTGGTCAGGGCCAGCAAAACTATCAGCGCCAGCACGCCACAGGATACGAAACCGACGCGCACTCCAAAGAGTTGGGTGAGCAGTCCAATCAAGAGCGGCCCGACCATGTCTCCAAATTCCTTGAAGGACTGAGCCGCGCCAATACTGGCTCCCAGCTTGTTCGGCTCGGCAATCCTGCTCACCAAAGTGTCGCTATTCGTCCATACCGTTCCCACACCGAAGCCGGCGGCGATGACGATTGCGATGAGGAGCGGACCCGAGGTAAACGTGATCGCCGTAACAGCTAGTGCCGCGACAAGGAGTCCAAAGAATACGGTCTTTCGGATGTCGAGCCGATCGGC
>JBKOVX010000451.1:0-3922 GCA_046724115.1 Gemmatimonadota bacterium
GATCAGGAGCGTGGCGGCAGCGGCGAGCCAGGGCGTGATTCGCATCCACCCGCTCGATCTCCCCGCATGCCGATCGAAGTGAGCGTTCTCGATAACGCGCCACATCTCTTCCAGCGGCGGCTCCGGGACTTTGAAATCGTCCGGCAGATTGCGGATCACATCGTCAAAGCGCTTCTCGTCCATCTCCCTACTCCTTGAATGCAGCCAATGCTTCCCGCAGCTGCGCTCTTGCCGCAGAGAGCCGGCTCTTGCACGTCCCCTCGGGGACGCCAAGAATCTCGGCAATTTCCGCGTGCGTGTATCCCTCTATGTCGTGCATTATCAGCGTCGTTCGATAAGCGTCGGATAGTTCTTCCACTGCCCTGGCGATGCTCTCCCTGAGATCCGGTTCTGCCTCCGGCGTGGTCTCGATGGAATGTGCTTCGTCGAGCGCAACTTCACGTGCAATTCTTACTTCACTTCGTCTCGCGTTCGAAACTACAGTCACCGTAATCCGGTGCAGCCAGGTCGAGAACGCAGCGTCGCCGCGAAACTGCGACAGCCTGGAAAAAGCGCGGATGAACGTATCCTGCGTGAATTCCCGCGCTTTCTCCGCATCACCGCTCAGTCGATACGCGAGCGAGTAGACGCGGGGGGCGTGCGTGTCGTACAGCGCACGCCCGGCCAACCGATCTCCCGCGATGACCCGGGCGATGAGCTGTCTCTCGTTCACGCGGGGTGTTATCCGCCGACCTTCGTCGCGACCATTGGCTAACAAGTTCGACACACCAACCGTACGGATCGTTCGGTGTTCTAGTTCTCGGGTGGGGAAGTACCTACCTATTACGAGCTGCGAGCCAGCGGATCATTCCGGGCTGCGAGCTAGTTGCGAACTGCGAGCTAGTTGCGAACTGTGAACTGGTTGCGAGCTGCGAGCCTGCTTCGAGCCGCGAACTACTGGGGACCAGCTCTCGATTCGGCAGCTAGCTCGTACTTCTCAACTAGCTCGTAACTCGGACTGATCCGTTGGCTCGCAGCTCGTAATCACTTTTTGTAGGTCACTCCTCGCCTATCCCTAATCCCTGGCTCCAGTCCAATCCTCAAATCATACGGGACGACGGAGACGGGGAAGTCGGCGCTTCGGCTCCAGCCCAGTGAGCGGGCGCGCACTCGGATCATTACTTCCTGCGCCTCGGCGGGGTCGCCGAATGGAGTTTTTCTCCAGCGATAAGAGTCGCGCAGGATCTGCGATGTCATGCGCAGACTGGCCATCGAGGCGTGGCCGGTGAGAGCGACCAGTGCTCCCCCACCTTCACGCGCGGCACGGGAAAGCCGGACGGTTTCGGTGCCTTCTGGTTCAATGCCGGCAATAACTACCAGGGCGAATCCTCCACAGCGCAGGAGCTCCTCTGCCGCGCGCAGGCCGTGCTTTCTGTTGCGAGGTCTGACGAGGATCGGACCTTCTTCCCAAAACGGACCAGCGACCGTTCCCAGTCCATCGATCCAGACTGCTCTCTCGCCTTGAGCGACGGTGGTGTTGCATGCTGCTCTCAAGACAGCGGTCGCTCCGCCCTGCGGCATCCACACGGTCAATCTGCTGCGTGGCAATCCTCGTCCGGGAAGAATCGCATCGAGCGGATCTATTCCCGTCGCGACCGGTTCTGCTGTCCGATGTGTGAGTGGAGTGGCATCGGGAAACCGCTGCTCGATGAGCGCTCGAATGGCAGAATTGCGGTCGGACATAGCTCTGCAGAATATCCCGAACAGAACCCGAAAGCAAGAAGTATGCGACTCGCGGCGGAGTCATTTCGATTCCGCCGCGAGCACTGGTTCGCTTTAGGAACTACGTCGAGTTAGGGAATGACGTCCGGAAATTCCGGAGGACAATCGAAGACGGTCTCGCCTTCCACCGTAAAGATGCAGACGTCTCTACTGAAAGCCACCGCGTGACCGGTATGAGGACCGGGTTCCTCATCAATCGTAGCCGTGAAATCGATGCTGGCACATGGCACCGGTAAAACGAGACAATCAGGGTTGGCGCTGAACCGGGTTACGTCGACAATGTGAATTGTCAAACCCTGGATAAAGAGCGTGCCCTTTCCGGTAGTTGTCCCGTTCACGATCTGGAATCGCGCGTTGGCGCTGGCAGTTGAACCAAAACTCTGCGAGTTGTCGTTGTCCAACCGCAGCCACGCCGTCTTCGCTAACAGCAAGGTCTCATCCCCCACCTCAGTAGCTGCCGCAAATGACTCTACAGATTGTGGGTTCGCGAAATAGACACCCGTAAAAAAGCCGGTGACTGGAGTGCTGCTAACGGTGATTTCGACTGCCGTTGCCGTTGGCGGTGGGGGGAGATTCCCCTGGAGCGCGGGATTCGGTGTCCCTGCCCTTAGCGCGGCGTGGGGGTCGGGTGACGTAGCGTCCGAACACGCCATAGCGAAGGCCAGCGCCCCGAGGACGGGGAGCGAGAGAGAGAGCGCGAACCGTTTCATAGCGGGTACCAGTTAAGGGTGATCAACATGGCTCGCGGCTCAGCAGTAGAGCTGAGGGCTCGACAAATTATTTGGTTTACGTAAAACCCGCTACGGCGAAAATTCACCCTCGATTTTTTCGCCTTACAGACGACTTAACCCTCGCTGGGCCTCAGCAACTCTGCTTCGGGCATCCGCATCACCGTTCCCCCAGGCTCGCACCACCAGCTCGAAACTACGCCGGGCGTCGCTCTTGTGCCCCAAAGCTGTTGCGACTTTCCCACGCTCGAGGGCGAACATGACCTCCGTTGGGGTGACGCTGGAGAAAAGCCGCTGTCGGAGAATCTTGTCGGCCTCGGCGAACCGCTTGGCGTGTGACAGCAGCTGCGCGGTCGTCAACCGATCCAGGTCGCAGCGCAGGCACGATGTGTCGGAGAGCGCGCTGAAGGCAGACATGGCGCTGGCTGTGTCGTGCCGGGCGAGAGCCAAGTAGGCGCGAGCAGCCGCCTCGTTATACCGAGCCTGGACGTTCTCGGGTTTGGCCTTGAGTGCCGATTCGTAAACCAGCAGCAGGCGAGCTATCGAGCTCGAGTCGCTGCGCGCGGCCCACCATGGCAACGCTGTATTCACCAGCGGGCTACCTTCGGCGAGCCATCGAGCGAATACTGCTTTTGCCGTAGCCGGTTCGATTGCACCGAGGAGGGCCAACGGAGCGAACAGGCGTGAGGGAGAGTCGCCGAGGGTGATGTAGGATTCGCTGAATCGCCCGCGGAACGCGAGCTGGAGCGGCAAGACGATCGGAAGCCAATCCTTGTATTGCCCCATCTGGGGAGAACCGCGCGGCCGACCGTCCATCGTCCGCAACAAGCGGAGCGCCGTCTCGGAGGAATCGGTCCAGCGCCTGCCAATCATCCAGCCGTCGTACAGGACGTCAGCAGGCGCGGCGGACAAGAGCTGCGCGGCTTCGGCCTTTCGCGCCGGATCGCTGAGAGCATCCAGCAGCCTGACGCTGGCGACGTGCTGGCCAGCCGGGTCATGCGCCAGGTATTCGCGCGCTGCCGCCCCGCCTTCGCTCGAGCCACCGAGTGTGTAACCGAGCTCGACGAGGTGGATGTAGGCGGGAGAAAAAGCGGAGTCGAGCGCGATGGATCGCCTGAACGCATCGCGAACACTCTCCTCGCTGACGTCGAAGATGCTGCCGTACCCGTAATGGAAGCGCGCTTCACCGACGGCGTACCACACTTCGGGATCATCCGGATACCTGGCCGCAGCTGCGTTGACAGTCGCGAACAGCCGTCTGGCCAACCCCCAGTTCATCGAGTTCGGATCGCCGCCCTGAAGCGCCGAGCTGAGTGAATCAGCCGTGATCAGCAGGCTGTCGCGAGGGGCAAGGCTATGGATTCGTGAGCCCGCCCGGAGCGCAAAGGCACGGGTGGTGGAGTCGCGTTCATTCGTATGCCAGGCGGTAACCT
>JBKOVX010000036.1:0-2639 GCA_046724115.1 Gemmatimonadota bacterium
GTGTGGCTGTGAAAATCGACAGCTATGAGATCGGGATCGGAAAGCCGGAGCGACGCCATCGGTCGCGCGGCGACGAGCGCGATGCCGGTGATCGCCAGGGCTCCTCCCGTGAACACGGCCAGCGCCCTTATCGTCTTGCCAAACGTGATGCCGTGGCGTGATGTCGCGTGGCGTCGGCCGGAGAGAAACAGAAAGGCCAGCGCGCAGCTGACGAACGTCGCCCACACCTGAGTGACAGAGAGAAGCGTGAGGGTGTCGAGGACGTTCGACACCGGTGCAAAGATCTGGTATATCGCCGGTTTCACGAGCGTACCGTGCACGACGTTGCCGGTGTAACTCGCGTCGACCAGTGGCGGCAATGAAAAAACCGCCGTGATTACTACTGCTGCTGTAATCACGAGCGGCCAGCTGTATCGCCACATTCGCCGAATTCTTATCCGATGCACGTGCCTCGTCGCGTGAAATGTCCTTCGTTGTACTTGACGGTAGACGAATGTGTGGCGGTTACGTTATCGCGCAAACCTGTCGCTATGGTTACACGGCGCTCGCGACGCGCGGGAACGTCACTGTCACCGTCGTTCCCTGTCCCGGTTCCGATTTCAGTGAAATGCTGGCGTCATGTTCCCCGGCAATCCAGCTGGCGATGGATAGTCCAAGTCCAGCGCCTTCCGTTCTGCTGCGTGCGGTCTCTCCGCGAAAAAATCTCTGAAAAACCCGCCCCAGCTCCTGGGCTTTGATGCCGATGCCAGTATCGGCAACCGAGAACATGGGCGCGCCATCGATCATAGACACCCGGACGTGCACCTGCCCCCCCGGATCGGTGAACTTCACCGCGTTGTCGAGGACGATCATCACCAGCTGACGGATGAGCGAAGAGTCACCCTCGATCGGCGCCTCCTCGAACTCGTCGACTGTGATCTCGACGTTCTTCTGCCGGGCCACGACCTGCGCCGCGCCGGCGGCGTCGATGGCGATGTCGTCGAGAAAGATCCGTTCCTTCTCGATCTGCCGCTCGCCTGCGTCGGCGCGCGCCAATACCAGCAGGCTTTCGACGATGCTTCCCAGTCGTCTCGACTCGACCTCGATGCCGCGCAGCGCCGAGACATAGTTGGCGGAGTCGCGGGGCTGCTGCAACGCAACCTCGGCGCGGGTCCGCAGTATCGTGATCGGTGTTCGCAGCTCGTGCGCCGCGTCGGCCATGAAGCGCCGCATGAAAACGATGGAGCGCTCGATTGGCTGGGTGGATTTCCTGACGAGGAAGAATCCTCCCGCCGCCACCAGGATCAATGCCAGAACCGCAATCGCGACAAACGCCGCGATGAGATCAGCGTACTTGTCCTCGAGCTCCTCCTGATCGGCAACGGCGACGGCTACGAGGTGTTGCCCCGAAGCGAGCTTGAATCGCATCGCGTGCAAGCGGAGCGTTTTGTCAGCGGGTGTGCTGTTCTGCACGGTTATCTGGCCGACTTTGCCTGCTTGCCGAGCCGCCTCGATTATCCAGGGATCCACTTTGCTTGGCTTGACTGGATTGCCCTGGACATCGAGCAAATACAGGATGCGGTCGGGGATGTTGAGCTCGTCTACCGCGTCGATGACACGCCCGCGCACCGATTGCTGTTCGAGCTCGCGTATCCGTGCCGCCCTGACCAGCTCGAGGGTGGCGTCACGCAGGGAATCATCCAGTTGTTGCTTGAGCTGATACGTGATGACGGCGAACAGACCGGCGCCCAGCAGGACGATGATCAGCCCGAACGTCGCTACATACCAGATTGTGAGTCGCAGCCGCAGCCGAACGAGACGCTGGATTCCCAGCCGCGACGAAGTCGCCTCAATCGCCAAAGCGATATCCGGCGCCGCGCACCGTCTGGATCAACTTGGTCGGAAACTCGTCGTCGATCTTGCGGCGCAGGCGGCGCACCAGCACCTCGAGCACGTTGGTGAATGGATCGTGGTTCTCGTCCCACACGTGAGCGGTAATCGCCGCGCGATCGACCACCTGCCCGTGGTGGAGAACGAAGAATTCGAGCAGCGAGAACTCTTTGGCCGTGAGCTCGATGGGCTTGCCCGCGCGCCTGACGCGTTGGGCTTCCAGATCCACCTCGAGATCCGAGACCCGCAGCGTCTCGGGCAGTGGGGCGCCGCGCCGGCGGGCGAGAGCCCTGACTCGCGCCAGCAGCTCACGGAACGCAAACGGCTTGGTGAGATAGTCATCAGCGCCGACCTCGAGGCCGCCAACACGGTCGTCCACCGTGTCGCGCGCCGTCAGCATCAGGATCGGCGTCGCGACTTCGCGAGTGCGCAGCTCGCGGCAGATATCGAACCCGCTTCCGCCGGGCAGCATCACGTCTAGGACGATGACGTCGAACGTGCCGAGCAGGGCTTTCATTTTTCCGTCGGCAAAATTGGCGACGGTGACTACCTGGACCCCGTGCTCTGCAAAGCCGGTCTTGATGATTGCGGCCAGCCCGGGATCGTCTTCGACCAGAAGCACTCGCATCAGCGCCAATCTACACCGTGGAACTCATGCTGCACACTCTGTAATCAGGATGACAGCTACCCCGTCTAACATTCACGTGCTAACCGCGGGCTAACTCCCGCGATCAACGCGGGCTGCAGTCAAACATATTGAGGAGGACGCA
>JBKOVX010000021.1:0-1983 GCA_046724115.1 Gemmatimonadota bacterium
GTGTGCGCCAATCCCACGCAAATGAAAAAACCACAAAAGGCGTGTGCGGGCTACACGAACCGCATCCCGATACCCGCCGTGGGCCAGCACGTGAAAGTGACCGGCTCTTACGTTCTCGATACGCACAATGGATGGATGGAAATCCATCCCGTATCTAAGGTAGAGCGCATGTGAGGACGGTGAAGTTTGCGGACTGCGGCAGCAGGTTCGTTTTTCGGACTTAGATCGCAGTTCGAACTGATCGGTTGGCTCGCAGCTCGCAGCCGTTAGTTCGCAGTCCGCAGTGCTGGCTTGGGCACTCGACAGATTGGGCAGGGTCCCATCTTCGGCTCCTTGCCGTAGATCAGCGTGACCGGCCCGAGTACGCGCGCCGTATCCGTGAGCGAAACTGTGAGTGTCATCGTGGTGCCGACGACCTGGCCGCTGAACGTCGCGGGATGGAGGATGCCGCGATTCACTGGGTACGCGTCGACGTTGTAAGTCCCGGTCGCCGAGAATTTGCCGTCGGCGTCGGTGCGGATCGGACCGACCGCGTCACCCAACGTGCAACCGATGTGGACGTGCACATCGCTGTCGTTGACGATCAGCCCGGCGTTGTCGCCGCCCCACGTCCCCGCGACGTCGGTGATCCGCGTCGAGGTTGCCGCCGAGCAGGCGAGCAGGGCGAAGATCGAAAGTATAGAGAGCCGCTGCATGACCAAACGGTAACGAGTAACTGCGAACGGTCAAGGCGGGCCACCGGCCCGCCTTGTTCCCGTTCAGCTCCGTTTGCCCTGCAACGCCAATAAGGCCTCCAGCTCGGGGAGGTGCTCAAAATCGCGCGGCCTGCCCGCCGCCCGCTTGGCTTTGATCAGGTAAGGAAGGTCGAGCACGCGGATGCTCACGCCGAGCGCCGAGATTTTTTCAGAATGCTCTTTCACGATGGGGTACGCGCCGACCCCCGCGATCTTGTCCAGCACGTCGATGTCGCCTTCCCTCGTCGTGAGGGTAAGGATTGGAGCGTTCCGTAAAGTGCGGTCGTCCATTATGAAAGGGAGACCTTTCTCGACACCGCGCGGGTAGGCTTGCCAGCCCGCGAGAACGGAAGCGAGAGCACGAACGTTCGTGTCCGCGGTGTCATAGCAGATGTCGAGATCATTGGTAACCCTCGAAGACCCGTGCGCGGCCGCGGCGACGCCACCGACGACGACAAATCTCACTCTTTTTCTTGTCAGGCCGGCAAGCATCGAGGTAAAGCTCATCTTGCGGCCTTCCTAGCGGCGCGAACGAACTCGACATTCGCCTCGAGCATCGCCAGTCGCTCGGCGGGTGTGCGATCGAGCGACGCCTGGATCAAGCCGAGGTCGATACCGTATCGCGAAGCCGCACCCACCGCATCACGGCCGGCGAGTGAATCTTTGGTGCGCCCACGCCGACGAGGCGTCTCCTGCACCAGGGCGCGGGAGAGATTAGCGAGGAAGATGGATTCATAGCGGGGGAGATCTACGACCAGCGATGCCGAGCCTGATGGATCGGCCCTCGCCTCGACCGACGCGCGCGATCCTCCCCCCTTCAAGGCTGCCGTGGCCGCGTCCGCTGCCGCCTTTAGTGAAAGCCCGAGTTGCTCCGTGAACAGCCGGACCAGCCCCCACCACTTAGCCGCCTGCGCCGTGTAGCGAAGAGGCCGACGCAGCAGCGCGGCCGAGTTCGTCAGCCACTTGAGGTCGGCCCCCGCAGCAATAGCAGTTTGACGCGCCGTCATGTGTTAAATATATCTAGTAACTAGAGGTAATTCAATGGCGGACCAACCGCTGCTCGCAGCTTGCCGCTAACCGAGCTCAGGCGACAACGATGTCTGTCTGGGTGTCATCATCTCCGCCCCATTCTCCGTGATGGCGAGGATGTCCTCCAGTCGGATCCCGAATTTCCCGTACTGATAAATCCCCGGCTCATCGCTGAACGTCATCCCCGGCTCGAGAGTGACCTGGCTGCCGCGCACGAAGT
>JBKOVX010000446.1:0-3250 GCA_046724115.1 Gemmatimonadota bacterium
ATCGCCCCCAAGGCCATCGCTCGCTTTAAAGAGAGGATTCGAGAACAGACACGACGAACCCGTGGCATTAGCCTCTCGCAGATGGTCCAGGAGATTACGACTTATCTGCGGGGATGGCTCGGGTACTTCGGTGACTGTCAAACGCCCTCGGTGTTGCAAAGCCTTGAAGCGTGGCTACGCCGCCGACTTCGGTCGGTGACGTGGAAGCAATGGAAGCGTGGACGAACGCGGTTTCGTGAGCTTCGTAAACGGGGTGTCAGTAAGGACCTGGCGGCGCAAACCGCCGGGAGTCCTCACGGTCCTTGGCGGCTCGCGAACTCGCCCGCTCTGAGCATTGCCTTACCTAACGCCTACTTCACCACGCTCGGACTTCCGCCTATGGTCGTACGGTCTTAGCTTAATCCGCCGAACCGCCGGATGCGGACCCGCATGTCCTGGTGGTGTGGCAGGGTGGACGGGGTGACCCGTCCCCCTATGCCGATGTGTGCCGAGCATGTTCGACAGCTCGAGGGTGAAAGTCCCTTTGACAACCTGCCCTGAAAATTTCTGTCAGACGGTGACGAAATGGATGCGCCGAACGCATCCGGACGTCCCATTCGAGAGATACGCAGATGATATTGCCGCGCACTGTAGGACGCAGCAGCAGGCGCAACAGGTCCTGGAGAGCATCCGATGTCGTCTCGCCCGGTGTCGGTTGGAAGTGAGCGTTCGAGCAACCCACCTATTCAAGCCGCAGAGCCCGTGCTGAAATGCGGCTATGGATCATGAGACGAACGTAGCCACCGCAGAACGACGGACACGGGAAGAGATTCGGCAGATTGTGGCGGAGTTTGCAACTAGCGGCATGCAGCAGAGTGAATTCTGCTGCAGTCGCGGGATCTCGCGAAGTACTCTCGATCGTCATTTGAGAAAACAACGTGCCCAGGATCAAGGAAGCAAGGCCGGCCGTCGATTGTTGGCGGTCGAAATAAGGACCGCGAGCGGGAGCTCAGCGAGCACAAGCAGCGGGTTAGTGGTGGGGTTAATGAGCGGACGCAGGATCGAAGTGAACCGGGGTTTCGATGGGGCCACACTGGAGCGCCTGCTGACGGCATTGGACAAGGTGTAGGGCGATGTTCGGATTTGGGCCAGCGACGCGGATCTACGTGGCCACCGGAGCCACGGACATGCGCAAGGGATTTAATGGTTTGTACGGTCTGGTGCGCGACCATCTGGGCTGCGATCCCGAGAGCGGCCACGTTTTCTTGTTCACCAATGCGCGGCGCAATCGTCTGAAGCTGTTGGTATATGACCATAGCGGACTATGGATATGCTCGAAAAAATTGGACGGCGGAAGGTTTCGCTGGCCGGGAGTAGACACTTCGGTCACGAAGATGGTACTGAGCCACGAGGAACTGGCGCTCTTGTTGGGGGGCATTGATTTGGCTGAGACGCGGCGGCGGAAATGGTATCGCAAGCCGCTCATGGAAGAATCTGAGAAGTTACGAATACCCGCATAAATACTGGCGATCTGCTCATTTATCCACAGCCAGATCTGTTATCAAAGAAGCATCGTGAGTGCGATTCCACCAGCTGCCGGGATGCCCGCTAACGGAGCTGGGCCTTGTTTCCCAGCCGAACTTCTCGAACAACTGAAGGAGCAGCTTCCCGAGGCTTTGTTCGCCACCCTGAGCGGCACGGTTGCGACTTATGCAAAGCAGTTCGATACCACCAGGGGCGAGTTACAGTACGCGCGGCTGAAGATCCAGGTGCTCGAAGAACATTTGCGTCTGCGGCGGATCGCCAAGTACGGACCGGGCAGTGAGAAGTTGAGCGATCTCCAGCTCGAGATGCTGGAACAGGAGCCTGGGGTTTCAAGGCAAGAAGTTGCTGCGGAGAGCGAACGCGAGCCGTTGCCGGCGGATGGAGATGAGAAAAAGAGGAAGCAGCGTCCGCATCCCGGGCGGCAGACGCTGCCTGCCGACCTTCCCCGCGTGGAAAAGGTAATTGCCTGCACGCCGGAGCAGTGCGCGTGCGGCAACTGCGGAAAGGAAACCGTGGTGATCGGCTACGAAATGAGCGAAGTTCTCAAGGTGAAGCGGGCCGAGTACTACGTGGAAGTGAGCAAGCGCGAGAAGCGGGCTTGTAAGCAGTGTGAAGAGCAAGGCGTGGAGGCCGCTCCCCTGTCGGCGCGCATTATCGATAAGAGTCTGGTTTCCGATCAGATCATCATTGACACGGTGGTCAGCAAGTATGCCGATCACTCTCCTCTCTACCGCCAGAGCGCGATTCTGCTGCGCGACGCGGGCGTGGACATCAGCCGGGCGACGATGTGCGGCTGGGTAATGAGAGTTGGCGAGATGCTGCAGCCAGTAGTGGGCGCCATGCGCAAGGAGCTGCTGGCCGACAGTTACATCCAGGCCGATGAGACGCCGGTAGATGTGCAGACGCATGATAAGCGCGGCCAAAATCATCAGGCTTACTTATGGCAGTACGGGACACCGGGCGGGGCGACGGTCTTCGATTTTCGCATGAGCCGCGGCCGCGAAGGCCCGGCGCGGTTTCTGGGTCAGTTCGAGGGAATTCTGCAAACTGATGATTACATCGCCTACGAGCGCGGCATCGGTGGGCCGAAGATGGTGCACGCGGCCTGCTGGGCTCATCCGCGAAGGCGCTTTGTGGATGCCGTAAAACTCAACCGGCAGGATGCTGCGTCGATACGTGCGGTCAAGCTGATGGATGAGTTATTCGCCATCGACCGCGAAGCGCGCGAGGCGCAGATGGATCATGCCGCGCGCCATCGGCTGCGCCAGGAGAAAGCTCCGCCTCTGCTCGATCAGATCCGGGAACACATCCTGACAACCAGCAAGACGGTGTTGCCCAAGAGCGCGGTAGGCAAAGCGTGTAGTTACACGCTGGCGCTGTGGAAGAAGCTGACCCGATTCCTCGAATACCCGCAACTGGAGCTCAGTAATAACTTGGCCGAAAACTCGATGCGTCCAGTGGCGATGGGCCGCAAGAACTGGATCCACATCGGCAGCGAGCAGGCTGGGCCGCGTGTGGCCGCCATCCTGTCAGTGGTTGAAAGCTGCCGCCGGCTCAAGATCCCGGTGCGGGAGTATCTCGGCACCATTCTCCCGGGGCTTGCCAACACGCCCATCCAGCGCGTCCCCGAACTCACACCCACTGCCTGGATTACCTCGCGCACACAGGCCTGATAATCTCTTCGCTTCCCGCCCACCGTCAACCATGTGTTTAGCCGTACGGGCAC
>JBKOVX010000435.1:0-4281 GCA_046724115.1 Gemmatimonadota bacterium
CCATTGATTAATGGACTGAACACGGCTGAGCCCCGTCACGGTTTTTTCGCACTGTCTGCCGGGTTGGCGGGATGGCAGGCACGCTCCGGCGCGTTTAGCTACTTTCTCAGGCACTCAAGAGTCGGAGAAAGCGTGAAGCTCATTCGAATTCAGCTGTCTGGAAAGATCGACGCCTACGTCAATCCAGATCACGTAGCCTCCATCGAGGCTCAAGGGGATCAGCGCACCGTAATATCGCTGGTAAATGGAAAAATCCTCGACATCGACGAGCCAGTCGACAAGGTGGCGATTCTGCTACAACGGGGCCCTGGGGTGACGGCGACAGCCCAACCAATCCACCACCAATAGCGCGCGCCGCTCCCGCTCGAGTAGGCGCGCGGCGAAGTGTCACAAAACCCGCAAGCGACTTAAGTCGTTGCGGCACAACGGACGGGGTGGGATTCGAACCCACGGTACGCTATTAACGTACACACACTTTCCAGGCGTGCGCCTTAAACCACTCGGCCACCCGTCCCAACATCGATTTTTGGCGCGAGCCATCGGAAACCGACAGGTTCGAATTGCGGACGACTCCGAACTGCGGGCAACTGGATTCTCTCCGCGGCAATTCGGACTGCGGACAACTGGGCTCCGTGCGCACTTCTGAGTTCGTACTAAACGGACAGGGAGAGATTCGAACTCTCGATACCGGGTTCACCGGTATGCCGGTTTTCGAGACCGGTGCCTTCAACCACTCGGCCACCTGTCCTGCAGCGACGCAAACTATTGGACGAGGACAGGTAGTTCAACCCGAATCGATCGCTCGAACCGAGAAGCGTCGAACCCCGATTCAGCCCGTGATCGGCTCGGTCCGCTGTGCGGCGAAGAACTCAGACAGGACCGACGCGCACTCTTCGGCGAGGACGCCGCCGCGCACCTCCGGACGATGATTGAGTCGGGGATGCCGAAGCAGGTCGCCGACCGAACCAGCCATGCCTGCCTTCTCGTCCCAGGCTCCGAACACCACGCGCTTCAGTCGAGAAAGCACTGCTGCTCCCGCGCACATCGCGCACGGCTCCAGCGTCACAAAGAGTGTGCAGTCGTCGAGGCGCCAGCGATCGAGCTTGGACGATGCTTCGCGAATCGCCAGGATTTCGGCGTGAGCGGTGGGGTCCTGATCGCGCACTGTACGATTGGAAGCCGCAGCGATGATGGCGCCGTCCCGCACCACCACGGCGCCTATCGGAACCTCGTTTCTTTTCCCCGCCTCGCGCGCAAGGTCCAGTGCGTTGCGGATGTACTGCTCGTCAGCCCCCAGGCCAGTACCCAGGGTCCAGACTGCGTCGTGGTTATTTGTTGGCAAGCGCCGGTTCTGCCGCCTTCCGGAATGTCAGCTCGCCCTTCGGATCGCGGTCGACGATGATGTGGTCGCCCTCGCTGAACTTGCCCTCGAGAACGGCGAGCGCCAGCGGATTCTGCAACAGACGCTGAATCGCTCGCTTCAGGGGTCGGGCGCCGAACGCCGGATCGTAACCCTCCGTCGCCAGGACTTCGCGCGCCGACGGAGTGAGCTCGAAGGTGAGCTTCCTGTCGGCGAGCAGGTTCTCGAGGCGCTTCAGCTGCAGGTCGATGATGTGCTCGATCTCCGGCTTGCCGAGTGGACGGAAGATGATGATGTCATCGACGCGATTGAGAAACTCGGGGCGGAAATGCTGCCGCAGCGCATTCGTCACCTGGGCTTCGATCACCGCCTGGTCCTCTCCGGTGTGCTCGAGGATGTAGGTGCTCCCGATGTTCGACGTCATGATGATGACGGTGTTGCGGAAATCGACAGTGCGGCCCTGCGAATCGGTTAGACGGCCATCGTCGAGGATCTGCAGCAGGATGTTGAACACATCGGGATGCGCCTTCTCGATTTCGTCGAACAACACCACGGAATAGGGCCGGCGGCGGATTGCCTCCGTGAGCTGTCCACCTTCCTCGAAGCCGA
Source organism: Gemmatimonadota bacterium (assembly GCA_046724115.1). Lineage (GTDB taxonomy): Bacteria > Gemmatimonadota > Gemmatimonadetes > Gemmatimonadales > Gemmatimonadaceae > UBA4720. The sequence continues at coordinate 1,970 of JBKOVX010000435.1, forward strand.
CGTACCCCGGCGGCGCGCCGATGAGCCGAGCGACTGCGTGCTTCTCCATGTACTCCGACATGTCGATGCGCACCATCGCTTGCTCGTTATCGAACAGAAACTCCGCGAGTGCGCGGGCCGTCTCGGTCTTGCCGACACCCGTGGGACCGAGGAAGATGAACGACCCGATCGGGCGATTCGGATCCTGCAGACCCGCTCGCGAACGACGCACGGCGTTCGAGACGGCCTGCACCGCTTCTTCCTGTCCGATTACGCGACGTGAGAGCTCGCTCTCGAGTTTGGTGAGACGCTCGCGCTCTCCTTCCATCATTTTCGCGACCGGAATTCCGGTCCACTTCGAAACGATCTCGGCGATGTCCTCGGCTGTCACTTCCTCCTTGAGGAACCGCGCGCCGCCACCCTGTTTGCTGGCGAGCTTCTGTTCAGCCTCACGCATCTGGCGCTCGAGCTGCGGGATCTGGCCGTAGGTGATCTCTGCCGCTTTCTGCAGATCTCCGGCGCGCGTTGCACGCTCGGCATCGGTGCGCGCCTGCTCGATTTGCTGCGTGATCTTGCCGACCGCGCCAAGCGTCTCCTTCTCTTGCTGCCACTGCGCTTTCATTCCGGCCGACTTCTCGCGCAGCTCGGCGAGCTCACGCTCCAGTGCAGTAAGCCGCTCGCGCGATGGCTTGTCTTTTTCCTTCTGAAGCGCCTGTTTCTCGATTTCAAGCTGCGTGATGCGGCGCTCGACTTCATCGATCTCCTGCGGCATCGAATCGATCTCGATACGGAGCCGCGATGCAGCCTCGTCGATCAGGTCGATGGCCTTGTCGGGGAGGAACCGATCGCCGATGTAGCGATTCGAGAGCGTCGCCGCGGCGACGATGGCGCCGTCGGTGATTCGCACTCCGTGATGCGACTCGTAGCGCTCCTTGAGCCCGCGCAGGATGGCAATCGTGCTCTCCACGCTCGGCTCACCGACGTAGACCGGTTGGAAGCGGCGCTCGAGTGCGGCATCCTTCTCGACGTTCTTGCGGTACTCATCGAGCGTTGTCGCGCCAACAACACGCAGCTCGCCCCGGGCCAGCATTGGCTTGAGCATGTTGCCGGCATCCATCGAGCCTTCGGCCTTACCTGCACCGACGATGGTGTGCAGCTCGTCGATGAAGACGATGAATTGACCTTCGCCCTCGGTGATTTCCTTGAGTACCGCCTTCAACCGCTCCTCGAACTCGCCGCGGAATTTGGCACCGGCGATGAGCGCGCCGAGGTCGAGCGCGACGAGGCGCTTGTTCTTGAGTCCCTCGGGCACGTCGCCGTTGGTGATGCGCTGCGCCAGCCCTTCGGCGATTGCTGTCTTGCCCACACCCGGCTCTCCGATCAGCACCGGGTTGTTCTTGGTGCGCCGGGAAAGGACCTGGATCACGCGCCTGATTTCTTCGTCGCGACCGATTACCGGATCGAGCTTCCCTTTTCGCGCGGCGTCGGTGAGATCGCGGGTGTAGCGCTGGAGGGCCTGGTATTGGTTCTCGGGAGTCTGGTCAGTGACCCGGTGCGAGCCGCGCACCTGCTCGAGTGCTTCGAGCAGAGCGGCATGCGTGGCGCCGAGGCCATTGAGCAGGTTTTTGCTCTCTGTGCCTTTGACGTCGGAAAGAGCGAGCAGGAAATGCTCGGTCGAGACGAATTCGTCGCCTAGCTTGCGCGCGTCGGCTTCAGCCTTGTCGAAGACCTGATTCAGCTCTCTGGAAAGTGTCGGTTGGGCGCTCGATTGCTTTGGATAACGCGCCATCTCGCGACCGACGTCCTCGCGGAGCTGCGCGACGCTGACACCGAGCTTCTGCAGAACGGGGACTACGATGCCTTCGTCCTGGGTGAGGAGCGCCAGCAGAAGATGGAGATCGTAGACGAGTGGATTGCCGGCGCGTCGAGCCAGGTCGACTGCTTCGTTGAGGGCTTCTGTTGCTTTGACCGTGAGGCGATCAGGATTGATCATTGGATCACCGATTTGGGCGGGCGTGTTCGACGCGGGAAAGTGCAACGCGGGTGCCGCATAAAACCCGCCACGTTGGCATGCACTGGTTCAAAGAAGAAGACCCGACTGGCATTCCGCCAGTCGGGTCTTCCGTTATGTCAGACGGCTACTTTCTGACGATCATTTTCTTGACGAAGGGCTTGCCATCGATTTCGAGTCGATAGAGGTAAATGCCCGACGCTACATCGTCTCCAGTCTGTGTGTTCTTGCCATCCCAGTATGCGACGTACTGGCCGCACGTTAACAACTGGTTATCCAACGACTCGCCACCAGCGGCGTTCCCGACACCACCCTGCAGAAC
>JBKOVX010000014.1:0-7993 GCA_046724115.1 Gemmatimonadota bacterium
CGACGCCGACGACGCTCACCTCGGTGAGGTGGCTCGCCGATGCCGAAAAGAAAGTCGCGGATCCTCCGAGCACGTCGTCCGCTTTACCGAAGGGCGTCTCGACAGAATCGAGCGCAACTGAGCCAACAACCAGAACGCTCATTCGTGTTTGGTGTAGGTCGTCAAGCAGCTAATGGTAACCGCGCCGGCGTCACGAGCAACTACATCCGCTCCGGCGCCGAGACGCCAAGAATGCGCAGTCCGTTGCGCAACACGATCTGAGCGGCCCGCGCCAATACCAGGCGGGCTCGCGTCACGTCTTCAGCCTGCTCGAGCACGTGGTGCTTGTGGTACCACAAGTGCGTCAGACGCGCCGTCTCAAGGAGGTACGTTGCAATCCTGTGCGGCTCGAGTGTCTCGGCGGCCGATTCGACGAGCGCGGGAAAATCGAGCAGCGCCTTGATCAGCTCCTGTTCTTCCGGCTCGCTGAGCACTTCGAAGCTGACGCCGTCGGCAGTGACCGAAGCTGGATCGATCCCTCCGACCCGAAAGATTCCACGCATCCGGGCGTGCGCCATCTGGATGTAGTAGACGGGGTTTTCTTCCGACTGCGAAGCGGCGAGATCGACGTTGAAGATCAGCTGCGAATCGCTCTTACGCATCAGGAAGAAGTAGCGGACGGCATCACGGCCGACTTCGTTCACGAGATCGCGCACCGTGACGTAGCTGCCGGCGCGCTTGGAGATTTTCACTTCCTCGCCATGCTTCATCACCGTGACCATCTGGTGAAGCACGTATTCGGGATAGTTCCTCGTCACGCCCATGTCGAGCGCCTGCAGTCCGGCGCGCACGCGCGTGACGGTGCTGTGGTGATCAGCACCCTGGACGTCGATGGCGCGCTTGAAACCGCGCTCCCACTTGGTGACGTGGTAGGCGACGTCGGGCAGAAAGTACGTGTAGGTGCCGTCACGCTTCCGCATCACACGGTCCTTATCGTCACCGAACTCAGTCGTGCGCAGCCAAAGGGCGCCATCGTGCTCGTACGTCTTTCCCGATGAGATGAGAAGCCTCACCGTGTCGTCGACCATGCCATCGGTATAAAGCGATGACTCGAGGAAGTAATGATCGAACCGCACGCCGAAGGCTTGCAGATCGAGATCCTGTTCCTTTCTCAGCTCGCGCACAGCGAATTCGCGGACGGAGAGATTGTCACCGTCGGCGTTGTAGCGCTCGGCTAGCTCACGGATGTACTCGCCGTGATAGCCACCTTCCGGAATCTGCGCTGGCTGGCCGCGCAACTCGCGCAGCCGCGCTTCGACACTCGCAGCGAGGTTGTCGATCTGCACCCCGGCGTCGTTGTAATAGAATTCGCGTGTCACTTTCCAGCCGGTGACCTCGAGCAGGGTTGCAATCGCGTCGCCAAGGGCTGCCTGTCGGCCGTGCCCGACGTGCAGCGGACCCGTTGGGTTCGCCGAGACGAACTCGACGTTCACGACTCGGCCGGCCCCGACCGTGCTGCCGCCGTACCTCTCGTCGGCGGCAACGATGTCACGGAGCCCCGATGCGATGCGTCCGGCATCGATCCAGAAATTCATGAAGCCAGGTCCGGCGATCTCGATTCTTGAGACCCCGGCACTGTCGAGTTTCATCGAATCGCGGAGACGCTCGGCGATCTCCCGCGGCTTGGACCGCAGAGGTTTGGCGAGAACCATCGCCAGGTTCGTCGCCCAATCTCCATGAGAGGTGTCTCGCGGTCGCTCGAGGAGTGGGTCGACGTTCTCTGGCGCACCGAGCGAGCGCGCCGCGCGAATCAGCTCGGCGCGGATCTGATCAGCGGAAGTCATTCCGAGCCTTTCGCCTTTCCCTTTGAGCCCGACTTCTCACCGGCCTTGTGCTCGGTCGATTTCGCTTCCTTTGCGGGCTTGGCCTCGCTCGCCTTCGATTCAGACTTGGCCTCGCTTGCTTTCGATTCGGACTCGGTCCCGGCTTTGCCCTCGGACGCGTCACCGCCGCTGCTACCACCGGGTTCACCAGCCGGCGATGTCTGGGACTTCTTGCCGTCCTTCCCGTAATCGGTGATGTAAAAGCCGGATCCTTTGAACACCAGTCCAGCCCCACCCGACATTTGTCGCTCCGCAACTTTGCCACAAACCGGGCAATGAACTTCGCGGGGAGCGGTGCCGATGGAGCGATAGAATTTCTCGAACTCGTGGCCCTCCGGGCAACGAAACTCGTAGGTTGGCATTTTGGATTTGAGAGGGGACTTCGTACTGTGAAAGCTAGTTTCCAGTCGATAGCGTCTCAAGCGCGGCGGCTACAAAGTCGGACGATGATATCCCCAGTTTGCCGCGAGAGTCTCGGCAATCTCTCCAACCGTCGCGCGCACCTTCACCGCTTCGATGATCAGCGGCATCAGATGCAGCTGGCCTGATTTGATCGACGACGCGTCGCGCAATGCCGCGAGCGCTCGCGCCACTGGCGCCGAATCGCGCTTCTTGCGCAGCGCTTTCACGCTCTTTACCTGCGCTTTCTCCAGCGCCGAATAATTTGGCGCAGCAACAGGTTGCTGTTCTTCGGCGTCGGTAAATCGATTGACGCCGACGATCACCGTCTCCCCCGCCTCGACCCTAAGCTGTTGCTCGTATGCGCTGCGCGCGATCTGCTCCTGGAAGAAGCCGGCGGCGATTGCCTTCTCCGACCCGCCTAGCTCATCGACTTTCTCGATCAGCTCGAGCGCGCGTCGCTCCAGCTCGTTGGTCAGATTCTCGACGAAGTAGCTTCCGGCAAGAGGATCAACGGTGTTGGTGATGCCCGACTCGTACGCGACGATTTGCTGTGTGCGCAGCGCCAGTCGGGCGGCCTCGGCGGTTGGCAACGCGAGTGCTTCGTCGTAGCCGTTCGTGTGCAGCGACTGGGTTCCACCGAGTGTTGCGGCCAGCGATTGAATGGCGACGCGGACGACATTGTTGAGCGGCTGCTGGGCAGTGAGGGTTACACCGCCGGTCTGAGTATGAAAGCGCAGCCTTGCGCTCGACTCCGACGCTTTGAACCGATCCCGCATAATTCCCGCGTACAGGCGTCGAGCAGCGCGGAACTTCGCAACTTCCTCGAACAGGTCGCTGTGCGCCGCAAAGAAGAAAGACAGGCGCGGCGCGAATGCATCGACCGCCAGCCCGGCACCGATCGCGCGCTCCACGTACTCGATGGTGTTGCTCAGTGTGAACGCCAGCTCCTGAACCGCCGTCGCCCCTGCTTCACGGATGTGGTAGCCGGAGATTGAGATTGGATTCCAGTTCGGCACCTCGTCGGCGCAAAACCGGAACACGTCGGCGATCATCGCCAGGCTTGGCTCCGGCGGATAGATGTAGGTGCCGCGAGCAATGTATTCCTTGAGGATGTCGTTCTGAATCGTGCCGCTCAGCTTGTCGCGCGTGATTCCCCGCTCCTCGGCCGCAACGATGTACATCGCCAGCAGCGTGGCGGCGGTGGCGTTGATGGTCATCGACGTCGAGACTTTGTCGAGCGGAATTCCCTCGAGCAGAACGTGCATGTCCTCGACGCTGTCGATCGCCACCCCCGCTCGACCGACCTCGCCCAGGGAACGGGGAGAGTCAGAATCGAGTCCCATTTGGGTGGGCAGATCGAACGCGACGGACAAACCGGTCTGGCCGGCATCGAGGAGCATCCGGAAGCGCTCGTTCGTGGTCTTCGCGCCTCCAAATCCCGCGTATTGACGCATGGTCCAGAGGCGCCCGCGATACATCGTCGGCTGGACGCCTCGTGTGAACGGCCATTTGCCCGGATCAGCGAGATCCGAATCGTAGCTCACCGCCGCGTCTTCGGGTCGATAAACGGTTTTGATTGGAACTCCCGAAGGAGAGAGCTTTTCGCCGGGCTCGTGCTTGCTCACGCGCGCCGGCTCCGATGCCGGCCGGGTCTCACGCGCCTACCGATCCGACCGCTGACAGAGCGCTCGCGCTCTTGCCGCCGAGCATGGACCGCGCGGCATCGACATCGTTTGCGCTGCCGATAAAGAGCGGCGTGCGCTGATGTAGCTCCGTCGGCTGGATGTCGAGGATGCGGTCGTGGCCGTCGGTTGCGGCGCCGCCCGCCTGTTCCACGATGAACGCCAGGGGCGATGCCTCGTAGAGAAGACGCAGCTTTCCACGCTTGTTCTTGCGGTTCGCGGGATAAGCGAACAAGCCGCCACCGAGGAGATTTCGATGGAAGTCGGCAACCAGTGAGCCGACGTAACGCGTGTTCATCGGCTGGCGATTGCCATCCTGACCGCGATAGTACTGCATGAGATTCTGAACGTCCGGCTCCCACTGGCTGTAGTAGGAATCGTTGACCGACAGATATCTGCCTACGTCCGGAGTGCGGATGTTGGGATGCGACAGCAGGAACTCGCCGAGCGACGGATCGAGGGTGAAGCCGTGCGCGCCCTGCCCCGTCGTGTAGACGAGCATCGTGCTCGAGCCGTAGATGACATAGCCGGCGGCCACCTGTCGACGGCCCGGCTGGAGCATGTCCTCCATCTCGCCGCGGCTGCCACGCGTGATCTTTCTCACCACCGAGAAGATCGTCCCGACGGGGACGTTGACGTCGATGTTGGAAGATCCGTCGAGCGGATCGAAGAGCAGGCAGTATTTCCCACATCGAAAGTGCGGAGGAATGTCGATGATCCCGGGCTCCTCCTCCGACGCCATCGCGCACAGCCGTCCCCCATGATCGACGGCTTTCACGATGATTTCGTTGGCGAGGACATCGAGCTTTTGTTGAGTTTCGCCCTGGATGTTCTCCAGATCGGCGGAGCCGAGTATGTCGGCCAGCCCGGCGCTCCTCACCTTGTTGGCGATCATCTTTGCAGCGAGCGCAAGATCGTAGAGCACGCCTGAGAGCTCACCCGTTGCCTCGGGGTGCAGCTTCTCCTGCTCGATGATGAACCGTTCGATCGTTACGACTGATGTCGCGGTGTGCTTGACCACTCAGAGATCCTTGTCGACGGTACCGAGGCGGGACGCGGAGTACCGACGAGCGTCAACTTCGTAAGCGTTACGGGTGTAGCCGTAACGGATGGATTGCCAAAGATAGCTGACAGGAAAGGCCCAGTGCTCCAGAAATTGGTGAACGTGACGAAGCTCGTGCAAGAGCAGTTCCGCGGTAATGGCCGTCGCCGGCGCGAGGAATATTGTTCTTCGTAGCGTGATCGCAGCAGCCGTGTTGGTTCCGAGCGCCCAGCCGCCGATCCGCACCGGAAGTCCGCCTCGCCGGTAGTTGGCCTCCGCCAGCTCGGGGTACGCCCGAACCATTTCCGGAGGCAGCTCAAGGCTCTCTCCGATCAGCGCCGTGACGACCCGCGAGCCAACTCCCATTTCTCACCCTTCGCCTCAATCTCGATGTGAACGCCATCGGTGCGAACGACCACAGTGCCGGCTTCGTCGGTCCGCAGGACTTCGGCGCCTACGCGCGACAGCGCGTAAAGGACGTCGTTGCTCGGGTGGCCGTACTTGTTCCGCGCACCGACTGAAATGATAGCGACGTCGGGGCTGACGGCGCGGAGGAACGCGTCGCTGCTACTCGTAGAGCTGCCGTGGTGCCCCACTTTCAAGACATCGGCCCGTAGCTCGTCACGATCGTTCTCGAGCAGCCAGTCTTCTTCGGCGCGTTCCGCATCGCCCACGAGCAGAAACCGCACTCGACCATACCGCACAGATGCAATCGTGCTGGCGAGATTCGGATCCTTGAGTCTCACCGTCCAGGCGGAGTCGGGCGCGAGAAACGAAACACGAACATCGTCGAGCACGATGGAATCGCCAGGATGAACGCGGTGCCAGTCGATCCCCTCCTTTTTCGCGGCGGCGAGCGAAGCGATATATGACTCGGAGCCGCCCGCGAACGCCGCGTCCCAGTACGCGTGTGGGTGGAGTCGGGTAAGAACTGTCGCCGCTCCGCCAACATGATCAGTGTGCGGGTGTGAAAGTATGAACGCCTCGAGCGAGCCACCGCGTCGGAGAACGTAGGGCAGGATGGAAGTGCGACCCGCGTCCCCGCCGGGCCACGACGGACCCGCGTCAAGTAGTAGCCAGTGGTTGGCGCGGGTGCGAATCAGGATCGCATCGCCCTGACCCACGTCCAGAACATGCAGCTCGACCTGATCGAGTCTATGAATCGGAGCGATCGGCACCACGACCATCATCGTCAGAGCGCCGAGGCTGACGACCGCCGGTCGCCCGGGATGGCGGCTCGCGCAGGCTACGACAAGCGATGTGGCGGCGACGCCCGCGAGCAATGCCGTGACCATCGTCGTCGATACAGTTAATGCCGCGCCGGGGATGGACGATGCCACCCACGAGATCCAGTCGAAGGCAAAGAGCAAAGGATGGACAGCCTCCGCAAACAGACGCGCCAGTCCCATAATGGGACTCGCCACCAGCGCGAGAAAAAGCACGGGTTGAGCGAGGGTTATCACCGGTGCGGCAACAAGGTTGGAAAGCGGCGCGATCAGGCTAATGCGACCGAAAACCCACGCAACCAGCGGCGCGGTGACGGCGCACGCGATCAGCGATGTGATCAGGTCTCTGGCGATCTTTCCGCGCCAGCCGTCGAGCCGTGCGGCGAGATGCCGTCTCCAGAGAGATCCTGCTGCCACGAGCGCGCACATGCCGAGCACACTCAGCTGATATCCGACATCGATTGCGGTGCGTGGTTGCACCAGCGGTACAAGGGCGCCGACTGCCCAGGCTGCCCACGGGGATGTCGGCCGCTGGGCAATTCGCGATGCCATGGCTACGCCGAGCATAGTTGCCGATCGCAAAGCGGGCGGTGGGGCGCCAATTACCGCGACGTACATCGCCGTGGTGACGAAAGCTCCCAGCAACGAGGCTCGGCGTGACAGGCGGGCCACCTGAAACAGCAGCTCCATCGCCGCGGCTATCACCGCGACGTGAAGCCCCGAGATCGACAGCATGTGGATGAGACCGGCCGCCGCGTAACGGTCGCGCATCTCGGTCGGAATCTGATGCTGGTCGGCGATGAGAAGTGCGCGAGCGAGCGGTGCGTCGTCCTGGAAAATGCGGTCGATGACCCGCGCCGCGCGCTCTCGTACCCGCGTCAGTAGATCGGCGCGCTGTTCACTGCGGGAAGGGTGGACTGTTGGACGTTCTGCCGGCGGTGTCGAGACCGCAACAATTGCTGCCGCGGCGAAAATGAGAGCGACGGACGCCCACATAAGTCGTCGCTGGAACGCCGCAGCCGCGGCGACCAGTAGTCCGAGCACCACTGCGACCCATGTATAACCACCGAATCCGGCGAGCAGGCCGGCCAGGTAGGACAGGTAGGTAATGGTGATAAGCGGCAGCTGGGCTCCGATCCTTGCCGCCGGACGCTAGGTCCGCAACGTGCCCGGGCCGAAATCATTCTCGCCGGGCCGCAATCAAACTGGAGTCGCTATACCGCCATTGGCAGCGCCGCGCGTTGCCCGACGACCTGTCCTATGAAGGTCGATCCCGTCGTCCCGGTCAGCTCCACCTGCAGGTACTTGCCAATCAGGGAGACATCGCCGGGAATCATTACAGTCTTGAAATCGCGTGTACGCGACTGCAGCAGCCCACCCCGCTTCGCAGACTTTTCCACCAGAACTTCCCGGCGCTCACCGAGAAGCTTGAGATTCCGCGCGCGACTCCCGCCGCGCACCGTGGAAATCAGGCGAGCAAGCCGCTCGCTTGCCACTTCATCGGGAACAGTGTCTGACGCGGGGAAGCGCGTCGCCGGCGTCCCTTCGCGAAGCGAGAACTTGAAGGTGTACGCGTCGTCGAACCCAATGGCCTGGACCGCAGTCAAGGTCTCCTGAAAATCTTCTTCTGTCTCGCCAGGGAATCCGACGATCACATCTGTAGTGAGCGCCACGTCGGGAATCGCCACCCGCAGCCGATCGACGCACTCGAAGTAACCCTCGCGGCTGTAGCGACGGAGCATCCGCTTCAGAGTACGCGTCGAACCCGACTGCATTGGC
>JBKOVX010000056.1:0-7712 GCA_046724115.1 Gemmatimonadota bacterium
GCCGCGTTCACCGGCGGCGCTCGCACGGCCGCGATCGGTGCCGCGCTCCACTACTTCATCTCGTTCTGCATCGTGCTCGTCTACTGGCTGGCGAGCAAGCGATTTCGAGTGCTCACCGAACGGCCGATCGTCTACGGCGCAGTTTATGGAGTGCTCGTCTACTTCGTGATGAACTACGTAGTCATTCCGCTATCGGCGACGCAACGCGGGAAGTTTCTCTTTTCGTGGGTGGCGCTGACCATCATCGTGCACGCCTTCCTGATTGGCGTACCCGCCGCTTTGACTGCGCGAGCTGTCAAGGTGGGCCGTTGATATTGGCACGATCCGGCTTGCGGATGCTTTTGCGAGGCGAGAACTACGGCCCGCCTTGATTCATCCGCCGATGTGTTTCGTGTACGCGTCTGACTTGAGCAGCGCGTCAATCTCGGCGGGATTACTCGGCTTGACCTTGATCATCCAGCCGGCGCCGTAGGGATCGCTGTTCACCAGTGCGGGCTCCTTGTCGAGACGATCGTTGATGGCGACCACTTCGCCGGCGATCGGCGCAAAAAGCTCCGACACCGCCTTCACCGCTTCGATGGTGCCGAAGACATCGTGCTTGCCGAATTTGGTCCCGACCTTCGGCAGCTCTACGTAAACGACGTCGCCCAGCTCGCCCTGAGCGTAGTCGGTGATGCCGATCTCCGCGTTGCCGTCCTTGCCCTTACGCACGTACTCGTGCTCTTCGGTGTACTGGAGATCGCTCGGAATGTTCGCCACTGTGCCCCACGGATAAAAGCGCGCCCGGACTGCCGGATGCAGCCCGGGCGCGAAGTCTATCGGCGCCTCAAAACAGAGTCAAGAAACCTGAATGGCGGTCTCTAGCGGTAGCGCATCGCGCTGAAGGGAGCGTTGAGCTGCGCTCTCTACCGGCGCCGCATCGCGCTGAAGGGAACTCCAGAGCGTATCGACATCATGCTCGAGATCGTCGAGCGATCCGGTGTTTTCGATGACGTAATCGGCTCGGGCGCGCTTGAGCTCGGCGGGCATCTGCGCTGCGATCATGTTCATCGCATCCGTCTCCTCCAGTCCGCGCGTCGTGACGAGCCGCTCGAGCCTGATCGGGCGCGGCGCATCGACGAGCACGATCGCGTCGAACTCTTCGACGAGATTCCGCTCAAACAAAAGCGGGATAACGCAGACTACGATCGGGTCACCCCGCTCTTTGGCCGCCGCAATCTCGCGGTCGCGAAGTCTCGTCACGCCTGGGTGCACGATTCGATTCAATGCATCGAGCTCGCTCTGGTCGGCAAAGACGATCTGGCGGAGCGCCTTACGATCGAGACTTCCATCCTTCTTCAGAACGTCCTTGCCCCACCGCTTGACGATGTCCCGTAGCGCCTGGGTCTCGGGACGCACCGCTTCGCGCGCCAGAACGTCGGCGTCGATGAGCGTAGCGCCACGCTCGGCCAGCATCCGGGCTACCTCTGATTTTCCGCTGGCGATGTTTCCTGTCAGTCCGATGAGAAGCATCTGTCACTGGATTGAGGTTGAACAGCGGCCGTGCGTCGCCAAGATAGGAGTCTATTCCAACCCTGTCACGCATAAACTGCTGCTTGGAGCCCTGCGGGTTTTTCCTTACCTCAGCAGCCGAAACTGCTGCTACAGAAGTGGAACCTGAGCCGCATCACCCGCCGGAACCGTATGACACATTCGACAACGCGCCTCATACGACTCGGTGCCGCCGACCATGATCTGCGGCGAGTTGTAGGGCGCGGGCCGACCCCCGATAAGCCTTTGATTGCGGCTGGCGGGGCCCCCGCACAGTACGCAAATCGCGTGCAGCTTGTCGACGACCTCCGCAATAGCCATTAGTTCCGGCATCGCCCCGAACGGCTCCCCGCGGAAATCCGTGTCGGTTCCGGCGATGATTACGCGCCGCCCGCGTGCGGCAAGGGACGTCACCAGGGCCACAACCCCCCGGTCCAGAAACTGGGCCTCGTCGATGGCGATCACGTGCGCCATCGGGTCGATCTGCTGGCTGATTTGAGCGGCGGAATCCGCCGGAATCGCTTCGACGGTCCGGCCGTCGTGGCTGGAAACCGAGTAGATACCGGCGTAGCGCGCGTCGAGGTGCGATTTGAAGACCTGAACGCGCTTGCGGGCGATGATGGCGCGACGGACCCGGCGTATCAGCTCCTCGCTTTTTCCGCTGAACATCACGCCGGCAATTACTTCGATCCATCCACCTGCCTGGTGGAATGGTCCGCTTGGCCCGCTCACGAACGGTCGCGATCTCTACGGGGCGGGCCTCCTCTGCCCGGTCGATCTGGTCCACGCCGAGCGTCCGGCCGACCACGCGGCGGTGAACCGCGAGGTGCGAATGAGCCCCGATCAGGCCGATCGCCTCGCGGACGGTCACCGCGATCACCCCGTTGTTCTCGGCCTCTCGGCCGGTCATCCCTCGAGCGATCGTCCCTCGGCTGGTCGCCATCACCAGGTCGCGGCTTGGCCGGAAGTGGAGGGTTGGCTTCGGCAGCCCGTCGCTTTGCCCGCTCACGTTCGAGAAGGTTCAAGGCAGCCGCGGCCAGCTCGGTCGCGTCGAACTCTCTGAGCAAAGGCTCCAGGGCGATCACCTCTCGGGGTGTAACGCCCTGGGCAAGGACCGACCGCAATTCCTCTCGAACGGCCTCGTCACGGTTGCGGGCGCGCCGCTCGGGACCATGGAGATTGAGCGGCGACAGCCTCCCACTCGCCAGCTCGCGCAGCCAGGCCACCTCACCGGGCGCGGCGAGCGCGATCACCTGTACCGGTTTCGCAATCGCGATGCGCTGCAGCTCGGCAGGAGTGACCGGCGGCTGATAGAAGATGACCGTGTGCGTTGACGCGCTGCCAAGGTCGCCCCGGGCGACGTTGATCGACTTGTCGTCCTGGCGATAACCCAGCGTGCGCAGTGTCTGCGTTGCATCACTCGCCGCAACTTCGTCGCGGGCGATGATGACGGCCGACGGCGGATCGAGCTCGTCCAGCAGCTTGCGGAGCGCGATCGGCCGCGCGCTGCCGGCAACCGTCACGTACCTGACTATCGGAAACTCGTAGTCGGCGGGAATCTGCGGCGCTTCGGTCTCAGGTGCACCCACTCGGCGAGCGCGGCGAGCATATCGTTCTACGAAGTTCTCGAGAGCAGGCGAGCTCTTACGGGCGACGATGACTCGCGCCGCGTCGGTCAGCTCGCCGAGCAACGCCTCGAGCGCGCGAACGGTCTCCGGTCCCTCCTCGAGAATGTCGTCCACCCAGGCGAGAGCGATGGTCCGCACGGACTCGACCTTGAGCAGAGACGCGCTAACGAGCGCGCTGAGCTCCACCGCTGGACCGGCCACGGCAAGCACCGGGCGGCTTTTGAAGATCCTTCCGGCTCGGGCGGCGCTGGTGATCGGAACGACTTCGATCCCCGCCGGTCCCGACAGGCGAAGAATGGTCTCCGAGATGGTAAGCGCAGTTTCAGCATCGCGAGTGACGACCACGACCTGCGTGCCACCAGCCGCTGGATCGATGCGAGAGAGGATCGGAGTCAGGAACTCGGCGATCGAATCGGTCGTGTGCGGGAGTGTATAGACGAGATTCTGGGCGCGCCCGGCATGCGCCGCAGCGCGTTCTCCAATTTCTTCCAATTCCGCCATCTCGACCTCTATTTTCGCAACGTGGCGGAGCGTCCGTCACGCCGATATCGTTATATAACCAAACCGCGAAAGGCGGCTTGCCTGCCCACCAAAGATACACTTTGAGGACCACGTGCGGTTAACGGCACGCTGCCGGGAGCGCAATTGATCACTGCCATCGTTCTGATTAAAGCCGAACCACAGCGAATCGCCGAGTGCGCGACGAAGCTGGCGGGCATCGATGGCATCTCCCAGGTGTACTCGGTATCAGGCGAATGGGATCTGGTGGCGATGTTGGAAGTCGCGGAGCATGAGGCGATTGCGAGAATAGTGACGGAGGAAGTGACAGTGGTTCCCGGGATCAAGTCGACGCACACTCTTACCGCATTCCGAGCGTACTCGAAAAAGGATCTCGAGCAAGCCTGGGACATCGGTCTCGAGTAGTCTTTCGTGCCGATCCTTAGCTCCGGAGCCGACGCGGCCAGCCGCGTCGCGTACAGGCTGCTGGCCCAACGACTGACGGGAGTAAGCGCGGTCAACGACGCCGTCGACGTTGAAACCAGCGCTATCGTCGACCAGCCGCAGCTGCGCGCGGCTCAGATCGTCGAGGGAACCGCGCTCAGGGCGAAGAAAGTCCCGAACGTAAGCCGGGACATGGCATCGGGTTTCGCCGCCTTTCTCGATGGCTCCCAGAAGGTGCGCATTGTCGCGCAGCGTGAAGGAATCCCGCTCGTCTTCGGCATCACGGCCGCTGCCGTTCGCTCGCGCGCCAATCGACGTTTGACGACCTGGGGACACCAGAAACCAGCTATCCAGCACAGGTTCTACCTGCCGTTGCGATTACTCCCGCCCCTGTCGGAGATCGTGGGCGCCGAACTGAATGAGAATGCGGCGTGGCCGGTGGTAGATACTTCGGCCCCCGAATCGAAGGACGATCAGATAAATCCGCACCCGACGGCGTTGATCGAGCGGGCTGTCAGAGCGGTGGATCGAGACAGAGAAGCCCTCGAGGACAAGCTCGCCGAGGCGTGGTGCACGCGAGCAGAAGGTCCGATCTTCATCGACGGCGGAATCAGTCGAAGTGAGAAGGTAGCCGGCTCGGGCTTTGCGATCGGAGTGGTAAAGAGCCATCGCACGCTGTACGTCGAGGGCAACGCATTACGGACCGTGCTCAATCTGGCGAAGGGCGAAAGGTCCTCAGTGTTTCGCGTCTCGCCGCGCCTGCGAAACTCGGTTCTCAGCTGGTACCTGAGGCTGCGCGACACGACTGGGCACGACGCGCTGTGGGGCCTCGTCAGGATAGAGATGTCGGAGTGTGATAATCCGGCCGATCGCGCCGACGAGATATCGCGCTGGGTTCTGGCGGAGACGAGCCCGCTGGCGCTCCCCGACGGACGCTGGGACAAGATGTCGTACGGCATACGTGACGCCGAAGAATTCCTGAGAGCCATTTCATGACCGAAGCACTGGGTCGCGTTGTTGCGACCGAGAGAAAGCCCAATACTCCACACGAATTCCATTTCTGGACGGCGATCGATTCTCCGGTAGGAATTGGAACGATCGTGCGCGTCGATGGCGCCCAGCCAATCGACGGACAGATCCCGCACATCTACGGAATCGTCGTCGAAGGCTTCAGCTATACCGACCTGCAGTCACCCCTTCACGACGTGCTCGGCCACGACGGCCTTCCAACGATGGCTGGCTATGCGCCGAGTGAGCGAGTAGAGATCCGACTCTACACCGCTGCGGTGCTGCGACAGATTCCCGAGGAGCCTCTCCAGCCGGTGCCGATGGGCCAGGTCTTCCTCGCCGAGGAAGCCGACGTTCAGGTCGCGCTGAGGATGGATAGTTATCTGAAGGAAGGTGCGAACACCGGAATTCCGGTCGGCGTGTATCGCGCCGGCGGAACCGATGCGGTGATCTATCTCGACGCCGACTTCCTGCTCGGACCCGAGGCGGCTCACCTCAACATCACCGGAGTCTCGGGTCTCGCCACGAAGACGAGCGCCGTGGAATGGCTGATCTCCTCCCTTTTCACGCACTTCCCGCACGAGAAGGGCTCGATCGCCGCGGTCGCGTTCAACGTCAAAGGACCGGATCTCTGCTACCTGGACAAGCCGGGCAGGGTCGAGGACTCGGACAAAGTTCTCTATGAGAAGCTGCGCGTCGAGCCGAAGCCGTTCGAGAATGTCGAGTACTTCGCGCCTTACACGGCAAAGGGGGTCTCGCTCAACACCTTTCGCAACAACGAGGAGCTGCTCGACAAGGTGAAGCCGCTCACCTGGGGACTCCGTGAGGTTCTTCAGTTCGCCGAAGTACTTCTCAACAAGGATGACGTCGATGCCAAAGCCGACGCATTGATCGACTTCATCAAGGAAAACATCGTCGACAAGGAATTCCGCGATCCCGTCCTGACCAAAACGCACAAGGTGCAGTCCTTTGCCGACCTCGACGCCTGGTTTCGCGATGTCCTGCAGGGCATGGAGAAGCGCGACGGTGAGAGCTGGCGAACCCACCACGTCGCCACCATCCGCAAGGTGCGCAACCGCCTCTCTAACATCTCGACGCGGTGCGCCGGGCTCGTCACCGACACCGGCGATGTCAGCGATCTCCCCTTCGGGAGCTTTGGCGATCGCACGGTGTATGTAGTCGACGTCGCCAACCTCGAGGAAGATGCTCAGGATCTCATCTTCGCTCGTATCGTTTCCAAGCTTCGAGAGCACCTGGAGCGTCGCGATCTCGGCGTCAAACACCTCGTCGTCTTCGTCGACGAGCTAAACAAGTACGCGCCGGGCGATGGGGCCGATACCTACGTCAGGAAAATGCTGCTCGACATTGCGGAGCGCGGCCGCTATCTCGGCCTCGTCCTGTTCAGCGCGCAGCAGTTCCGGTCGCAGGTTCATCGGCGCGTCGTCGGCAATTCCGGAACGGCACTGTTCGGCAGAATGGACGCGGACGAGCTGTCGACGCCCGGGTACGCGGTGCTGAGCCCGGCGACGAGAACCAAGCTGGCGACGCTGGAGAAAGGGCAGTTGATGATTCGACATCCACATTTCACGCAGCCGATCTTCGTTCGCTTCCCGCGTCCGTCAGTGATGCAGGGACGCGAGGGCGCGGAGCGTTATCCGCAGGCGAGTGACATCTCGCTGGACGCGGCGATCCTGCGCGCGCTACGGCCTCTCGATCCGTCGATCACGCTGCCGTGGGTGCAGGAGATCACCGCCCTCTACACCGAAGACGAGATCATTCGCGCCCGCAACGCCACGCTGCGCGCGCGGCCCGACAACGTGAAGGCGTATTTCACCGCGCAGTTCCGCAAGATCATCCCCGCCCAGGCTGCGCCCCGACCGTTGGCCGGAAGCATCAAGTCGGCTCCGGAAAACGATCCCTATGGTTTCTAGCGCTTTTCAGCAGACAGCAGCTCGATAATGAGGCTACGTACCATCCTGCGGTTCCTTTGCGCACCCGTCTTGTGCGCGCACATCGCGGGTGCCCAGGCGGTGCTGCTGCAGATCCGGCCGCACATCGGCGACACTCTGCGCATGCATCTGTCGCAGTCCGTCGAGATGACCGGCACTACCCACAACGGCGGTCGCGACTCGACTACTTCGATGACGACGTCGATCGAGGTGTTCAGTCGCGCTATCGCCGAGCAGTGGACAAGTGGCGGAACGCTGATGCAAACGATCACCGACTCGGTGGCGATGAATCCGGCGTCCGCCGCGTCGCTCGACGACCTGAGGCGTCGCGCGCTGCAGTCGAAGCGCGTCTGGCTTCGTGTATCCCCGGATGGAGCGATGGAGGTCGTGCATGAGAGCGATCCGACCAGCGACCTGCAGGAGATCTTCGGCGGCATGCCGGCGATGCTGGCTCGTCAGCCGGTCAGCGTCGGAGAGAAATGGACGCGGGAGATGCAGATTCCGCTCAGCGGTGATCCGGGCGCAATGGGCGCGGTTCGGGCGACCTTCCGCCTCGATTCGCTCGGCCGAAACGGAGACATCGCCTATGTCTCATTGCGTGGCACCATGTCCCGGGTCATCCCGCCAAACGCTCCGACTCCGGCTGGCTATACTT
>JBKOVX010000246.1:0-2091 GCA_046724115.1 Gemmatimonadota bacterium
CATCCCAGAACCATTCGGAATGTGGTCCTGAATGCTTCTCGCCCTGCTTCACCAAATGGACTCTGCCGAATGCCCCTTCGTCCGCCATCTGCTTGGCCTTCACGTATTTCGGCGCGAAGAAAAGCTCCTCGGCGTAGAGTAGCAACACGCCTGCTTTCTTGCAGGCGTCGATCATGGCGTCCGCTTCCTCGAGCGTCACGCACAACGGCTTTTCACACACGACGTGTTTTTCCGCCTTCGCGGCATCGATCGTGATTTGCGCGTGGAGTCTGTTCGGCGCCGTGACGGAGATCATCTCCACCGCCGGATCACGCAGCATCTCGCGGTAATCCCCGTAGAACTTCGAAATTCCGTGTCGCTTGGCGAATGATTCGGCGTTGCCGCGTGTAGGTGACGCGACTGCCACGACTTCCATCTCTTCCGGCATCGCTCTGACCGATGCGGCAATGCAATCCGCCTGAAAGCGGGAACCGACGATTCCTATTCCTACCTTGGACACGATCTCCTAGTCTCCTGACTCGACGCTCTTGGTCATGCCCACGCGGGCTG
Organism: Gemmatimonadota bacterium; assembly: GCA_046724115.1. Classification (GTDB taxonomy): domain Bacteria; phylum Gemmatimonadota; class Gemmatimonadetes; order Gemmatimonadales; family Gemmatimonadaceae; genus UBA4720. The sequence continues at coordinate 550 of JBKOVX010000246.1, forward strand.
GCCCGGCGCGAGCGGGACGCACCCGACCCATTTGCCGGGCGTCATCACGTAGCGCAACGCCTTCGTCGTACCGATCTCGGACGAGAAGTACGCCTGCAGGGACAGTTCGCGCACGAGATGGAAATAGTGCTTGTCTCCCGCTGCCCTTGCTTCGCCGTCTATGCGGCGAAGCCAGTTCTCGCGATTCGTCTGCGACATCGACGCGAAGTGATCTCCGACCGTGTTCCGAAACTGCTTCAAGCCTTCGACAACCCGCTTTTGCTCTGCTGGCTCCCGGCAATCCGTGAGCAAGAGGTTGATGACGGGCCCAACGCCGGCTGCCCTCGCTCCAGGAGAGCCGGGAGTTGTCGGCAACAGCGTGTCAGCAATCTCCTCGATCAGCGCCTGGTCTTCGGCGTCGAGCACGCCAACTCCGACATTGCGTGACTCCCGAGCGCACGCGGTGAGACTGGTTGATGTGATTAACACTCCACTGAGCAGCACACCGGTGGTCTTTACCGCCTCTCGGCGGTTCATCGGACGTCCAGTCTCGCTCATAGGTTCTGCCTCGCCATTTCTTGCGTAGCGTGATCTACCGCGCGCGCCGTCAGCGTCATGTACAGAATCGAGGGACTCTGATTTCCGGTCGATGTCATACACGCGCCGTCGGTGACGAAGACGTTCTTACAGGCGTGCAGCTGGTTCCATTTGTTGAGCAGTGACGTCTTCGGATCAGCGCCCATTCGGGCGCCGCCCATCTCGTGGATGTCGAGTCCGGGCGCCCAGTGAGTGTCGTGCACTTCGACGTCCCGGCAACCAGCTACTCCGAGCATCTCCTTCGCCTGCTTCTGCCAATCGCGGATCATTCGCTCGGCGTTGTCGTCGTAGCCGACCGATGTGACGAGCAGCGGAATTCCCCACTGGTCCTTCTGTGTCGGGTGCAGGCTGACGGTGTTGGTCACCCGGGGGATCGTCTCACCCTGCATGTACATGTAGATGCCCCACGGTCCCGGCTTTGTGAGCGATTCCTTGTAAACGCCGCCGACGCGCTCCACCGTCGTTGGCTCGCCGCGTTCGCGATAGCCGCCGGTGAACGTGGTGTAGCCGCCGACGAAATCCGCGTCGGAATCCTGTTTACCAAGATTGCGGAAGTTGACGAGGATGCACTCCGTCGGGTTCTTGCCGTAGAAATACTTGTCCTCGAACCCATCGAGCTTGCCGCTGGCGCCCGTTCTGTAGTTGTGGTGGCAGATGTACTTGCCCAGCAAACCGCTGTCGTTGCCAAGTCCGTGCGGGAAGCGGCTCGACGTCGAGTTGAGCAGAATGAGATTGGTGTTCAAAGCCGAAGCGTTCACGAACACTATCCGCGATTGAAACTCAGTCACCGCGTGTGTTTGGGCGTCGATGACGCGTACTCCAGTCGCTTTGCCCTTCGCCTCATCGTAGATGATCGAGTGGACCACCGAGTGAGGGCGGATGGTGAGGTTGCCAGTCTTCATCGCCCAAGGCAGCGTCGATGCGTTGGAGCTGAAGTATCCGCCGAACGGACATCCACGCATGCAG
>JBKOVX010000367.1:0-6454 GCA_046724115.1 Gemmatimonadota bacterium
GCTCTATACAAGCTGGTCAGATCCCTTCTCACGTCTCCGGATTTCTCTTCGGAGACAGTCTTGTAGTCTCGAAAGACAGTCTCGCTGAAGGATGCAATCCGATTGCATCCGCTCTAGTAACCGACGTTCACAACCTCATTCCTCGCATCCCTGCCTCGTTATCCCTGGCGCAGACCTGGATGGATTCGACAAGCCTCACCGGGTGTCAGGGCTCCATCCTCACTAGATCCCGTCTATTGCGCCACTTCAAGGTGATTGGCCTGAGCACTTACGAGAATGTCTCGGTCCTCGTCGTGCAACGGAACGACAGCATTAGCGCGGAAGGAGAGGGAGCACAGAATCAGCACCGGCTGCAGTTCAGTGCGACTGGAATGGGGGCCGGGATTTATTATCTGAACGTCGACACTGGACGTATACTGCACCTGACCGTTAGTCAGGACCTGAACCTGATGATTATAGCGTCAGGCAGAGTCAACCATTTCAGGCAAAGCGCGAAACAGGACTTTGCACTTGTGCGCTAGTCCACCAGGCGGAGTGGCATAACCAGACACATGTACGATGCCGGATCTTTCCATGCCTCCGGCTCAATCGTAGCAGCACGTTCGGGCGCCTTGAAAGTCATACGCACTTCGTCACTCGGAATGTAACGCAGAATTTCGAGCAAATAGCTGGCATTGAATCCAATATCCAGCTGATCGCCTGTATACCGGATCGGAAGCTCGTCCTGCGCTTCGCCGAGATCGGGTGTCTGCACACTAAACTTGAGCATCCCCGAGTTAAACGAGAGACGAATTCGATGGGTCTGATCAGAAGCGATGACAGACATACGCTTCAGGGCACTGGCTAATGCCAGTTTATCTGCTACGGCAACTCTATCATTGTCTTTTGGAATCACCTGCTCGTAGTTCGGATACGGTCCTTCAATCAGCCTGGTGAACACCGCAGTGAATGGAGACCGGAAGCCGATGTGGTTGTCACCACGTGCAATCTCGAGCTCCTCTTCAGCAGGAAATAAACGCCTCACCTGCTCAAGTGCCTTCGGTGGTACGATCAGATCACTTGCAGGAGCATTTGCTGAATTGATCGGTACATCCATTTTTGCAAGCCGGTGGCCATTTGTCGCCACCATTCGCATCCTGTCAGGCCGCAATTCCCAAAGCACACCGTTCAGGATCGGTCTACTCTCCTCAGCTGAAACCGCAAATGAAGTGTGAGAGATCAGCTGTTGCAGATCTCCCGATCTGATCCTCCAGCTTTCATTAAAGCGCACTGAGGGGAATGTCGGAAATTCATCCCGCGGTAGACCGAGTAGCTTGAATCTGGAGCGGCCGCAATCAATTGTTACACGCTGCTCTCCAACAGCAGCAATTTTCACCGGAGCCGGTGGAAGCTCTCGAGCAATCTCACTCAGCTTCTTGGCAGGTACCGTGACAGCTCCTGCCGCATCAACATCCGCCATCACCTCAGTACTAACAGCGATATCCAGATCTGTTCCCGAGAGTTTGATCCCCTTATCAGTCGTCTCGACCAGGATATTCGCTAGCACCGGAAGTGTGGTCTTCGCCGGGATGCTTGCTGCCACAGCTGCTAACCCTTCCTGCAATTTTTCGCGCGAGATCGTAAAGCGCATTCCTACCCCTGTGGGAATCAGCTCGGGTACTTAGTAAGTCTCTTATTAGAGAATCAGACTAGTAGTTGTAGCAGGTGCTGTGGAGTACTGTCGAGTTAGTCTAACTTATGAAATCAGTGAGCTTTCCGCTACGCTCGGTGATGTGAGCTTGGATGTTGGTAAGGAGAGAACTGAACGAAAGCTCACATCGATTTTAAGATGCTGCACTCGTTTCCACACGAGGTAGCGATCGGAGGTTGAAAGTTTCGAGGTTATTGCGGATGCGGTTGATTCGTGCCTTGAGGGCAGAATCTTCGGTGATAGTCTGTTGAACTTTCTCGAGACTGTGTATGACTGTAGAGTGGTCGCGTCCTCCGAATGCATTACCGATCTCTACCAGTTGTGTGGAAAGCAGCTCTCGGGTGAGATACATCGCAATCTGGCGTGGAGTCGTGAGCGTTTTTGTTCTTGTCTTGGAGCGTAGACCGTCGACGGTGACTCCCCATTCCTTTGCTACAACCTGTTGAATCGCAAGAATCGTCAGGGAGCCGACTCGCTCCGGCTCGTATCCTTCGATTGCACGGAGCTTGTCCCGTAATGCTTCCCTGGCGACCTCAACTGTTATGTCCTTGTGCTTGAGTGAGGCATATGCGAGGAGCTTGATGATAGACCCCTCGAGCTCTCTAACATTAGATCGCACGTGCTCTGCGATGAAGTGGATTACGTCGTCGGGGATGGTGAGCTCGAGGCGATCGAGTTGCGCTTTCTGTTTCAGGATTGCGACTCGGTGCTCGAAGTCTGGCAATCCGATGTCCGCAACCATCCCCCATTGGAACCTGCTGATGAGTCTTGCTTCCAATCCGGCGATTTCTGATGGCGGCCGATCGCTGGTAAGTACAATTTGGCGACCGGCCTCATAAAGTGCGTTGAAAGTGTGAAAAAACTCTTCCTGTGTTGTTTCCTTCCTGCCCTTAAGGAAGTGCACATCGTCGATTAGCAGCAGATCGGTTTCGCGATACCGTCTGCGGAATTCGGCACCGGTTCTATCCAGGATCGAGCTAATCAGCTCGTTCATGAACTGCTCAGTTCCCACGTATGTGATGCGGGTGCTCGGACTGCGCTGAAGTGTTTCGTGTGCAACTGCTTGCATCAAATGGGTTTTGCCAAGCCCGGTGTCGCCATAGATAAAGAGAGGATTGTAGACTTTCCCCGGGGCTTGGCTTACTGCATGGGCTGCTGCAGCAGCGAGCTCATTTGACTTGCCGATTACAAAGAGGTCGAATGTGTAGCGCTCGCTGAGTGGAGGGCTACCCGGGCTGCTGTTTCCGTTGGTTGCCAGTGTTGGTTTTGGCGGATTGGGTGGTGGGCTGACGAAAAAGTCCATCTGAGAACGACGCTTCCGTTCCTCGTTGACCCGGAACACGACGTTAATCGGATGGCCGAGGACTATCGGGCCATAGCTCGACAGCAAGCCTGCATGCTTTGAGTCGTTCCAGTCAGCGGTGAACTGATCAGGAGCTCCGACGAAGATTGTGCCCCCTTCTATCGAGAGGGCTTCTGTAGGCTCAAGCCAGGCTTGGAAGGTTTGGTCGGGAAGTTCCTGGCGAGCGCGATCCAGAATGCGTTTCCAGACTTCGGCGGGGCTGAGCGACATGACGCGACAGCCTATTAGTTTTATGTGGAAAAGTCAAACGAGCGCGATGCGGACAGCTTCACCTGACTTGAACTATCTTCAATGCTGGGATAGTTTTACCCGCTTCACACAGCAGTTGTAATTTCTGGTTTCTGGAGTTTTGTAATGGGCAAGCCCACCTACCGTCCCCGCAACAAGCGCCGGATCCGCACGCATGGTTTCAGGTTGCGGATGGCTACTAAATGGGGACGCGAAGTTCTTAGCCGCCGCCGCAAGAAGGGACGTAAACGGCTCACCGTTCAGTTGCCGACGAAATACGCCGGCGCCTAAGTCTCTCGGCTTTCCTCGTAGATCACGACTTACGACTGAGGCCGACCTCGAAGCGGTAAGACGTACAGGGAAGCGAATGCAAACCGAGCGTCTTGAGGCTCGAGCATCTGCTTCCCTGTTACTGTATCCGAGAATCGGAATCGTTGTGCCCAAGCACCGGCGGAAAATCGTTGACAGAAATCGTGTCAAACGGCGTCTGCGCGAAATCGTTCGGACTGGACTCCTTCCGGAGCTGAATGGGGTCGATCTCCTCATTCGCGCAAAGCCCGAGGCCTATAGTTCGAGCTTTGAGCAGCTTTTTGGTGATGTACGGGCAATAGGGCAGTGGGTGCTGCAGATCACGCGCTAAAACCATGCGGGCGGTCTTCATACTTCTCATTCGTGGCTACCAGGTTGCTTTATCACCGCTGCTTCCTGCCAGCTGTCGCTACTATCCGACTTGCTCAGCGTACGCAATCGAAGCCTTTGAGCGGCACGGCGTCTTTAGAGGCATGTACTTGACGGTGACCAGGATCCTGCGTTGTCACCCTTTCCGCCCGGGCGGATACGATCCGGTTCCATAAAATGGATAAGCGTTTCTTTCTAGCTCTATTTCTTTCGCTGATCGCCATTGCGGTTTCGCAGCTGCTTTTCCCGCCGGCGAAGCCCGCTCCATCCAGTCAGCGAAGTGCTGGGTCTCTCGATTCTACCAGGTCGCGGCTCCCATCGGCTACTGCATCGAGCACTCGAGCTACCGTACTGGCGCCTATCGCTCCCAGACCTAGTGGAGCCATGACAAGAATTGGGACTTCAGTGGCGCAAACCAGTGCTGAAACTACGGTGGTGAACACCGAAAAGGCGACCTACAAATTCAGTAATACGGGAGCAGCTCCCGTTTCAGCAGTGCTCCGCGACTACAAAAATCGGTCGGGAAGGAATGGACCAGTCCAGTTTGCACTCGGCGACAGCTCACTCCTTCGGTATCGACTTATTACGCCGACTGATACCGTGGATCTCTCTCGGGTGCCCTTTGCACTATCTCGGACAACTGCCGCCAACGGCAATGAGACGCTCACCTACACGGCTAATACAGGGAGCCACTCGGTCTCGATCACCTATACGATTCCCAAGGACACCAGTGCGAGCTACCTGGTGCGCGTTGATGGAAAAGTTACGGGCACGCAGTCGCCGTCTTACCTGATAACTGGACTGCCTACAACGCTGCAGCCGACCGAAGCGGATACGATCGGCGATCATAGAACACTCGCATATAGCTTCAAGCCGGAACGGGACCGTGCGCGGAGCGTTTTATTCGGAAGTCTCGATCCGGGCGAGAAATCGCTAGTGCCAGGGCCGCTGACCTGGATAGCCCTGAAGAACAAGTATTTCGTATTCGGGATACTGTCGCTCCCGAACAGTACGTTGTTTAGCGAGGCGACTTTGACCGGCGGTCCTCGGACATCGAAGATCGCCACCACTGCATCGGCGAGTCTTGTACAGGAAGTCCGTAATGGGGCGTTCTCATTTGAGATGTATACCGGACCGCAGGAATCTCAGCGTCTCCTGCGCATTGGTCGCGATTTCGACCATGTCAACCCGTACGGCTGGCGTTTTCTTCAAGGCGTGGTGCACCCGATTGCCTCGAAGGTCATCCAGGCACTGCTCTGGATGCACAATCGGCTGAATTTGAGCTACGGGTGGGTGCTGATAATTCTTGGTGTACTGGTCAGACTCGTACTGTGGCCGCTGAATCAGAGCACGATGCGCTCGAGTCTCAGGATGCAGGAGCTGCAACCCAAGCTGGCAGCAGCGCAGAAGAAGTACAAGGATCCGGTCCAGCAGCGCGAAGCGATAATGAAGGTCTATCAGGAGGCCGGAGTCAGTCCATTCGCTGGACTAACTGGGTGCCTTCCTGCGCTGCTGCCAATGCCGATTCTCTTTGCGCTGTTCTTCGTTTTCCAGAACACGATCGAGTTCCGCGGCGTTCCGTTCTTGTGGCTGCTAGACATCTCAGTCAAGGACCCGTACTACATACTTCCCCTGCTGATGGGCGCGTCCATGTACCTACTGTCGTGGATTGGAATGCGTTCTGCTCCTCCGAATCCGCAGGCGAAGATGATGGGCTACATGTTTCCCGTAATGATGACAGTCGTTCTGTTGAACCTGGCTTCGGGCCTCAATCTCTACTACACGGCCCAGAACATCGCTGCGCTTCCGCAGCAATGGCTGCTGTCCCGCGAACGAGCGAAGGTGCAGCCAAAGGGGTAAGGAGGAAGTATGCTGCGTGTCACCTATATTGGTCACGCAACGCTACTAATTGAGCTCGGGAAAACGAGGCTGCTTACTGACCCCAATTTTGACCCGGCTCTTGGCAAATTCCTGCGCCGGGTAAGCTCACCAGGAATTCCGCTGGGCGAGCTGCCAAAGCTCGACGCGATTCTGCTCACACATGCCCACGCCGACCATCTCTCCTTCAAATCGCTTGATGCGCTGCCCTCTGACATTCCGCTCTTTGCTCCACCGCCGATAGCGAAGTGGTTGACAAAACAAGGCTACTCTCATGCAGAACCTCTTGGTCCCGGCGAGAGCGCGCAGCTCAATGGCGTGAGTATCAAGGCGGCATCCGCGACCCACAAAGGAAACCGATACGGTGTAGACCGGTGGCGGAGCTCAGCGAATATGTATCTAATAGATACTAACAAAACCTCGTGTTTTTTCGCTGGAGATACTGCACTCATGCCCGATACAACGCACTTGGTGGAGAAGCACCTGGTTGAGAACGGGCGGAATCTGGATCTGGCGCTGCTGCCGATCGGGCATGCTCCGTGGTGGAAGCCGGGATTTCGCAAAGGACATCTGACAAGCAGCGATGCGCTCACGCTGTTCGAGAGATTAAAGGCGAG
>JBKOVX010000363.1:0-2625 GCA_046724115.1 Gemmatimonadota bacterium
GGTGTGAGTAGCGTAGTTTTCAGTTGCAAGTTCACGACGCCCTGACGGCACGGGGCGCCATTCACGGCACAAGCAGTGGCTGTCATGCAACGTGGAACGTCATGGCGTAGTGAACTAACAACACATACCTGTGCCACTCACACCTCGCACCCGTTCCGTTGCAGTCAAGAGTCGGCGGCTTGCTCCTTAAGTAACAATCCATCAACAACTTGCCGCCCCTTGCCGCAGAATCGGCCCACCGTGTCGATTTTGCCCCGGATCGTTCGTCGCCTTGATAGAGCCGGGCACGACCTCAAAGAACTGCCGACCCGCGGCTCCAAACTGAAACCAGAGGAGAGACTCAGATGCGGTTCATGGTGATAGTGAAGGCGAACAAGGATTCCGAAGCGGGAATCCTTCCCGATGAGAAAATTCTCACCGACATGACCAAGTTCAACGAAGAGCTCGTCAAGGCCGGCGTCATGCTCGCCGGTGAAGGCCTGCAGGCGTCGTCAAAAGGCGTGCGCGTGAAATTCGGCCCGGGCAACCAGAAGACGGTCATCGATGGCCCGTTCTCGGAAACGAAAGAGCTGGTCGCCGGGTTCTGGCTCTGGCAGTGCAAATCTCTCGACGAAGCGATCGAGTGGCTCAAACGCGCTCCGTTCGGCGGCGGCGCCGAGATCGAGATTCGCCAGGTCTTCGAAGCGGATGATTTCGGCGCGAATCTCACTCCCGAGACGAGGGCGAGGGAAGAGCGCATCGCCCGCAAGGCAGCAGAAAACCAGGCCCGACTTTAGGAGAAAAGACCAATGCGATTCATGACGATATACCGGCCCGGTTACGAGACGACCGCTCCGCCGACCCCGGAGCACATGGCGGATATGGCCAAGCTGATCGAAGACCTTGCGAAGTCGGGGAGGCTGATCGCAACCGATGGACTCCAGCATAGCTCGAAGGGCGCGCGAGTACGGTTGAACGAAGACGGGAGCTTCACCGTCACTGACGGTCCGTTCACCGAAGCGAAGGAGATCATCGGCGGCTTCGCCATCATCAAGGCGGATTCGAAGGAAGAAATCATCGAGATGACCAAGACCTTCCTGCGCGTCGCCGGTGGTGGTGAAAGCGAGATCCGCCAGATGCACGATCAGGCGGCGTTCGATGCTCAATCGACAGCTCGGTCCGCTAGTGCCGGCCAGCGGCAGCCCGAATCGACGGCGCGGTAGCACGAAATCGTGTCCGACGTTAATCGCGCCATCGATGCCGTCTGGAGAATCGAGTCTCCGCGACTCATTGCCGGGCTGGCGCGCATCACTGGTGACGTCGGACTCGCCGAGGATCTGGCGCAGGATGCTCTCCTCGCCGCGCTCGAGCGGTGGCCCCAGACGGGAGTACCGGACAATCCCGGTGCCTGGCTCATGGCCACCGCCAAGCATCGCGCGATCGACATGCATCGCCGCAGCAAGCGCATCGAGCGCAAGCACGAGCAGATCGGGCACGAGCTCGACGCGCAGCAGGAAATGAGCGTGTCCGATCTCGACACCGCACTCGATGACGACATTGGTGATGACCTGCTGCGCCTCATGTTCACCGCGTGTCACCCCGTCCTCTCGACTGAAGCGCGCGTTGCCCTGACGCTCCGCCTGCTCGGCGGTCTCACCACCGACGAGATCGCGCGCGCTTTCGTGGTACCGGAGGCGACAGTGGCGCAGCGGATCGTACGCGCCAAGCGCGCGTTGTCCGAGGCGAGAGTTCCGTTCGAGGTGCCGCGCGGCGCCGATCGTGACGCGCGACTCTCGTCGGTACTCGGAGTCATTTACCTCGTTTTCAACGAAGGATACTCGGCGACGGCGGGCCAAGACTGGACGCGGCCGGCGCTGTGCGAGGATGCGCTGCGGCTTGGGCGAATTCTCGCCGAGCTCGCGCCGCAGGAGCCGGAAGTGCACGGACTGGTGGCGCTGATGGAGATCCAGGCATCGCGGCTGCGCGCGCGCACTGGCCCTTCGGGTGAGCCGATTCTCCTGCTCGATCAGGATCGTGGCAAGTGGGATCGAGTGCTGATAAGTCGTGGACTCGCGGCGCTGGCGCGCGCCGAGGAGCTCGGAGGCGCCCGGGGACCGTATGCGCTGCAGGCAGCGATCGTCGCCTGTCACGCCCGCGCCCGCACCGCTGAAGAAACGGATTGGGAGCGAATCGTCGCGCTGTACGATGCGCTCGCCGAGCTCACTCCATCTCCAATCGTCGAGCTGAATCGAGCAGTGGCAGTATCGATGGCTTATGGTCCGGCGATTGGCCTCGAGCTGGTAGATGCGCTGAGATCGGAGCCGGCACTCAAGTCGTATCACCTGTTGCCGAGTGTGCGCGGCGATCTGTTGATGAAACTCGGCCGGTTGAGTGAGGCAAAACCGGAATTCGAGCACGCCGCCTCTCTTACCCGCAACGCGCGCGAGAGAGAGCTGCTGCTCGAGCGCTCGCGCAAAGCTTCGGCCGGCACAACAAACTGAGGATCGATCAAATGGCGACCTACGCTGCGCCAAATACGGTTTCGACAAGGCGGATTTGGACCGGACGGATACTGAGCGGACTCGGCGCGCTGTTCATGCTCTTTGACGGAGTGATTCACATTCTCAAGATCACGCCGGTCGTGGA
>JBKOVX010000437.1:0-2487 GCA_046724115.1 Gemmatimonadota bacterium
CACGATCGGCGTCGGCTTCGGCTGCACCACTTCCACTGGAGAAGGCGGGGATGAGGTGACGCCAGGAAGATCCTGCTGGACACCTTGCTTCTCGCGCATCCACTTCTCGAGCGCGATACCAATCGCGTCGGGAACCGAGAGCACCTTGTTCGGGCCGAGTCCGATTGCTTTGTCCGAAGCGATGCCACGCAACTGACGGTGCACTTCGCGAATCGGAATGCCTGACCTCAAAGCGAGCGAGATCAGACGGCCGATCGCCTCCGCGTCCGCCATCGCCGCGCCGCCGGCTTTGCCGAGGTTGATGAAGACCTCGAACGGCTGACCCCGATCATCCTCGGTGATGTTGAGGAACATCGTGCCGAGCGGAGTCTCGATGCGCGTGGTGATGCCGCGCAGCGTATCCGGGCGCGCGCGCTTGGCGCGGCGCTGGAGATTCTCCGCTTCCGCATCGAACAACGCCTGCTTGAGTCGTGCGTTCTCGGCCTCGAGCTCGGCGATCGTACCGTGCAGCTCGCCACGCTCTGCCCTGCCATCGCGCTCGGCTTTCGCCAGCTCCGTCGCGCCAGTCGAGAGAACCTGGTTGTCGCGAGAGCCGTCGCGATAAACTGTGACACCCTTGCACTTGAGCGCGTAGGCGAGCTCGTAGATCGCCCTGACATCGTCGGGGGTCGCGACGTGGGGGAAATTGGTCGTCTTCGAGATCGCCGAGTCGCAATTCTCCTGGAAAGCAGCCTGCATCCGGACGTGCCACTCCGGAGTGATGTCGTGCGCGGTGACGAAGACGCTCTGCCACTGCTTCGGCACTTCATCGAAGTGGATGTGGCCTTCCTTGGCGATCTTCTCCATCAGCTCCTCGGAGTACCACCCTTCCTTCTTCGCGATGGCAACGAAATCCTCGTTCACGTCCGGCATTAGCACGCCAGCCTGATTCCTCATGAACGCGACCGCGAACAGCGGCTCGATTCCAGACGAGCAGCCGGCGATGATCGAGATCGTCCCCGTAGGCGCAATCGTGTTGACGTTGCAGTTGCGCAGCATCTGCATCGGACGGACGCGATTCCCACGCGCGTCACGAGCGCAGGTCTCATCCGGACCCCAGATCGATCTCGCCCACTCCGGGAATGGTCCACGCTCATTCGCCAGACGCTCACTCTCACGCTTCGATTCGACGTCGACGAACTTCTGCAGCTGACGTCCGAACTCGACGCCCTCGATGCTGTTGTAGGCGATGCCGAGTCTCACCAGGGCATCAGCGAAGCCCATGACGCCGAATCCGATGCGACGGATTCTCTTGGAGAGAGCGTCGATCTCCGGCAATGGATACTTGTTGACGTCGATGATGTTGTCGAGGAAGTGCGTCGAGAGATGGATGTCGCGCTTGAGCGCGTTCCAATCCATCTGACCGTCCTTCACGTAATAGCCGACGTTGATCGAGCCGAGGTTGCAGACGTCGTACGGCAGGAGCGGCTGCTCCCCGCACGGGTTGGTCGCTTCGTACTGGCCGACGTGTGGAACAGGATTGTACCGATTGGCTTCGTCGATGAAGAAGCAGCCGGGCTCGCCCGTTCTCCACGCGCCTTCGATCATCTTGTCCCACACCATGCGCGCGTCGAGCTGACCAGAGACCTTGCCGGTGCTAGGATCGACGAGGTCGTAGTCCGTTCCGGCCTTCACCGCGCTCATGAACTTGTCGGTGACTGCAACCGAAATGTTGAAGTTGGTAATCTGGGTCAGGTCTTCCTTGCAGGTGATGAAGTCCATGATGTCAGGATGATCGACGCGCAGGATTCCCATGTTGGCGCCGCGACGCGTGCCACCCTGCTTCACGGCATCGGTCGATGCGTCGTACAGCTTCATGAACGACACCGGTCCCGAAGCAACGCCGGTGGTCGAGCGAACCATCGATCCCTTTCCGCGGAGCTTGGAGAATCCGAAACCGGTTCCCCCGCCCGACTGGTGGATGAGCGCCATCGAGCGGAGCGTGTCGTAGATGCCGTCACGACCGTTCGAGAGCGCGTCCTCGACCGGGAGGACGAAGCAAGCAGACAGCTGGCCGAGTGGACGGCCGGCGTTCATGAGGGTCGGAGAATTGGGCTCGAAGCGGCGCTCGACCATGAGGCGATAGAACTCGCCCGCCATGTCCGTCACCTCGCTGTCGCTCGATCCGTAACGGCGATCCGCTTCGGCGACGTTGCTGGCGACGCGCCAGAACATGTCTTCCGGCTGCTCCGTAGGCGTGCCCGTAGCGTCCTTGATCAGATAGCGTTTGCTGATCACGGTACGCGCATTGTCATTGAGCTGGGCTTCGCCCTGGGGCGGCACGGCAGGTATGGGCATGAGCTACAAATCTCCGCGGTAAAACAGGGTTGTTCAATAAGAAGACGATGGACTCTGGACTGCACGCTTGTGCATCGGTGGTTTCGATGCGGGCAGGGATACTACCGGGATTCGTGAGTCCGCGCCAGTGTGAACCTATCCCCTTATATA
>JBKOVX010000194.1:0-2309 GCA_046724115.1 Gemmatimonadota bacterium
GTTCTGCGCAGAATGAGCACGCCGGTGCAGACGATGGCGAACGCCAACAGAGTCCCCATGCTTACCAACTGGCCGAGCACGCTGATGGGGAACAGTCCGGAGGCAATGGCGACGATGATTCCAGTGATCGCGGTGGTGATGTGCGGTGTGCGGAAGCGGGGATGCAGCCTGGAGAAAATCGGCGGCAGCAATCCGTCTCGGCTCATCGAATAGAAGATCCGGGATTGGGCCAACATGTTGACGAGGATCACACTGGCGATTCCACAGATCGCTCCGATGTTGACGATCGGCGGCAGCCACTTCACGCCAGTGGTTTGAACGGCGAGGGCAAGCGGCGAGGCGACGTTGAGCTTGGGGTATGGAATCAGCCCCGTCATAACCAGTCCCACCGCGATGTAGAGGACGGTGCAGATCGCCAGCGAGACCAGAATTCCGATGGGGATGTCGCGACCGGGATTTTTCGCCTCCTGTGATGCCGTGGAGACTGCGTCGAATCCGATGTAGGCGAAGAAGATGATGCCGGCGCCGCGAAGGATGCCGCTCCAGCCAAAGGAGCCGAAGGTGCCAGTGTTGGGTGGGATGAATGGATGAAGGTTGGCCGTGTTCACGTAATGCACGCCGACCGCGATGAAGAGAGTGAGCACGACCAGCTTGATGATGACGATGGTTGTGTTGACACGCGCGGATTCCCGGATCCCCAGGACCAGCAGTCCGGTTAGAGCCAGGCAGATAAGGATTGCCGGAAGATTGATGAGCGCGGTAACGTGGGTTCCGTCCGGCAGGCAGACGTGGGTTCCGGGGGCCCCTGCGAGTCTAGCTGGAAACTTGATTCCCATTTCGCCGAGCAAAGTGACGAAGTAACCAGACCACCCAACGGCAACCGTCGAGGAGCTGAGTGAGTACTCGAGGACGAGGTCCCAGCCGATAATCCAGGCGACGAGCTCGCCCAGAGTTGCGTAAGCGTAGGTGTAGGCGCTCCCGGCGACGGGAATCATGCTCGCCAGCTCGGCGTAGCAGAGTCCCGCAAAAACGCAGGCGACGCCGGCTAGTACTATCGAGAGCGTGAGTGCAGGTCCGGCGTGCTGGGAGGCCACTTCACCGCTGAGCACGAAGATTCCCGCTCCGATCACGGCGCCGATGCCGAGGGTGACGAGGGCAAGCGGGCCGAGCTCTCGCCTCAACGTTCCGGAGCCCGCTTCTGCCAGAAGCAATCGAAGGTCTTTGCGGACGAAGAGCGACATCGTGCCTCCGTTAATTGGATGCGTATTTGTATACAATAAGCGCGCCTAGAATAAGTCCAGGCCGCGAAAGGCGCAAGGCGGGTTATATTGGCGTCGTGCCGAGAAGACCTGCCGCCAATTCGCGGACCCAGCACGACACGGGACGACGAGCCGCCGGCGCGACGGAGAGGGCTAACCGGCTGTACGACTCACTGCGGAACCTGATTGTCCGCGGTCAGTTGGCCCCCGGCGCGCGCATCGTCGAGACCGAAGTCGCCGAGCGTTTTGGGGTGAGCCGCACCCCTGTTCGGGCCGCATTCCAGCGGCTCGAGCGCGAAGGCTACGTCGTCGCGTCGGCGACCCACCAGGCGCGCATGACCGTCGCGCCACTCACTCGTGAAGACGTTGGTGAGCTGCTCGAAATAGTCGGCGAGCTCGAGGGCCTTGCCGCCCGTAGCGCGGCGCGCCTGAGCGAAGCGGATCGTGAGCGCGTCGCCAAAGACCTGGCCTCGCTCAACGCCGAATTCCGGCGGGCAGCATCAGCGAAGGGAGCGCAGCCCGGGCGGCTCTACGAGCTGGATGAGAAATTTCACCGCCGCTACGTCGAAGCCGGCTCCGGTCCGCGGCTGCTCTCGCTCCACGAAGCGGTCAAGCCACAGGCGGAGCGCTACATCCGCATGTACATCGCGCTGCTACTGGACACGGCTCCCACCGCGGGCAGCGAGCACGATGCGATCGTCGATGCAATTCGCACTGGCAACGCTGCTGCCGCGCAAAAAGCGGTGCAGACGAACTGGCGACACGCTTCAGACCGGCTGGTCCGGGCGATCGAGGTGATGGGGGAACAAGGAAACTGGTAGGGGCGAGGGGCGAGGGGCGACGGATGAGGGACGCGGGGAAACTGGTAAGCCAACGATTAGGAGAACTGTGAAATGGCCGATAAAAAGAAAGCCCCGAAGAAAACGGGCGCCGCAAAACCCGATACCAACAAAACCGACAAGAAAATCATCGCAGTGATGGGAGCGACGGGGGCGCAGGGTGGTGGGTTGGTCCGCGCCATACTGGATGACAAGACGGGCGGTTTTGCGG
>JBKOVX010000432.1:0-3839 GCA_046724115.1 Gemmatimonadota bacterium
TCTTCCAGCCGGTCAAGATCGATGGCCGGCTGCTCGTCGACGGCGGCGTGGTGCGCAATCTCCCGGCGAAGGAAGCTCGCGATCGTGGCGCAACGATCGTGATCTGCAGCGACGTTTCGGGAGGCCTCGCCGACGCGACCGACGTTCGTTCGGTGATCGATGTCATTTCGCAGTTGGTGGCGTTCCAGATGACGGCGTCGACCGCCGAGCAGCGCAGACTGTGTGACGTCCACATCCAGCCGGACACCAAGGGGCTCTCGTCCAACTCGTACGACCGCGGCGCAGAATGGATCAAGCGTGGGGAAAACGCCACGCGAGCAGCGCTCCCAAAGCTTCTGGAGATCGTCGCGTCGAAGAACGAGAGCCTGCACGCCGGGGCCCGTTCCGGTTACGACACCATGGTCGGCGATACGGTTCGCGTGCGGCGGGTCGAGGTGCGCGGGCTACCGGGACGTGGGGAACACCTCGCGCGCCGAATGCTCCACATGCGCGACGGTGCACTCGTCACGCCGGATACGATGGAACAAGCGGTGCAACGCGTCTACGCGACGGGGCTCTACGGGGCGGTGACGTACAACCTCGAGCGCGTCGACTCCGGAACGATCGCCGTCATCTCGCCCGTGCCACGCGAAGACGACTACGTCGGCTTCGGCTTCCGCTTCGACGACCAGCACCTGGCCTCGCTCCTCTTCACAGAGACGATTCACAACCGGCTCCTTTACGGCTCGACGACGCTGCTCGAGCTGCGGTTAGGGGAGCAGATCCGCGCCGCGGCGCATTTCGTCCGTGGAAGCACGCTCTATTCGCGGCTCCTTCTCGGCACCGGCGTGACGTACGTGCGCAGTCCGCTCGATTTCTTCGCGGGGACGCGGCGCGTCGCCGACGCGCGGGTGCAGACGCTGAACGTGACCGGGTTCGCCGGCATGCCGATCGGGCTCGGCAACATCGTCGGCGTCCAGCTCAAGGCGGAGCGCGCCCGCGCCGAGTCCTTCATCGCGGCTAAGGATTCGAGTCTGAACCGCAGTTACGGAACCGTAGCGGCGATACTCTTTCGGAACAGACTCGACCGGCCGGACTTCCCGACGCGAGGTGGAGCGCTGTACGCGAAATCGGAGTGGATGGTGGGACGCGCCGCGTTCTCGCACCACTTCTTCGACGCGCAGGCAGCTATCCCGTTGCCCGGCCCGCTCACGCTACTCACACGGGCAACGGCTGGCGTTGCCCGTGGCGGCGAGAACGTCCCGGCTCACTACCGCTTCTACGTGGGCGGCCCGTACGCGGCGGCGGTTCTGTCTGACGCCCTGATTCCCGCCTTCGGGTTGAGGCCGCAGGAGCGCTCGGGGAACGCGGTCCAGCGTGTGGAAGGCGCGGTGCGCTGGGATGTACGCGAACACGTCTTCGCGACTGTGGCCGCGGATGCGGCGCGTGTCGAAGAGAAATTCGAGTGGAAGCTCGACGATGCTGTCAAAGGAGTGGCGGCGTCGCTCGGCACACTCACGGCATTTGGTCCGATCGAGCTGACGGCAACGTGGCGCCGGCTCGCCGACTCGCCCCGGCTCGGATTAACGGTGGGATACGTCTTCTAATACAGGGGCTTCATGATGCGCATCCTCTATCAATGCTTTATCGGGCTGGCCGTCATTCCGGTGGCGAGTCGGCTTGCGCTCGCGCAGCAGCCGGTCAGCGATACAGTACCAGTCGATACCGTGCGGCGGTCGGTGCAACTGCGCGCCGTCACTATCACCGCCGCGCCCGCTGACCGTCGCGAAGCCTCGACGGCAACGCACGTCTCGCAAGCGCAGATGCAGGAAACGCCGGCGAACGATCCCTGGGACTTGCTGCGTCAAGCGGCCGGCGTCGAGGTGCACCTCCAGGGTCAGGGTCCAGGCTTCGCCAGTGACGCGTCGGTGCGCGGTTTCAGCAGCGATCACTCCACCGATCTGGCGCTGTGGATCGATGGAGTTCCCGTCAACGAGCCGGTGAATGGTCACGCCGAGGGATATAACGACTGGAGCCTGATCTTTCCCGCTTCGGTGCAGGATATCGACGTCATCAAGGGCCCGACGAGCGCGCTGTTCGGAAATTTCGCGCTGTCGGGTGTCGTGAACGTGCGGACGCTCGAACGCACCAGTGTCACCCAGACTGATTTCAGCGGCGGAAACTTCGGGCGCGGAGAAGCGACGTTTCTAACGGGCTTCGATCACGGCTCCGACGGCGGCGGCGTCTTCGGTTTGCGCGTCCGGCACGACGATGGCTTCCGTCCGAATTCGCGCAACGATCTGACCCAGGCTCACGCGCGAGTTGTGCGTGACATAGCGACTGGAACAACCCTCGACGCCGGCATCGAGCTGTACGGCGCGCGCTGGGACTCGCCGGGTTATCTCAGCGAACAGGAGTTCACCGACCAGGAGTACGACATCGTCTCCAATCCCAGTGACGGCGGCTACAAGCGTCACGCCCAGGAACGATTGAGCCTGCGCGTCATTCGCGACAACATGCTGTGGCGCACGACGGGGTATGCGACGCAGGGACGCTGGCAGCTTTTTCTCACGATTCCTCCGGCGGGCGGAAGATTCGAGGGAACGGGAAGCCAGACCGAGGAAGAGGATTCGCGCTACGGTTACGGTCTTACCAGCGCCGTGACCTGGGGAACGCCGGCATTCGACATCACGCTCGGCGGCGAAGGGCGCTTCGATCACTCGAATTACCAGAACTATTTCACCACGATTCGGCAACGTGATTCAGGCGACGTGCTGGTCAGTGGGCAACAGCTTTCGGGCGGACTCTTCCTTCAGTCCGCGTTCGACGTTGGCGAGCGGGTTCGCATCGACCTGGGCGGGCGGTACGACGGGCTCAGGACGACGTCGATGCCTGACGATCCCACCGCGGGCAATGTGACGGCGACGCACGGAGTGTTCTCTCCAAAGGCCGGCGCGATCGTCCACGTTCTCTCTGGCCTCGGAGTCTACGGCAACATCTCGCGCGGATTCCGTTCCACCGACGGCGTGCTCGAGGATCCCACTCTGGTCCCGATCACCACGTGGGCGTACGAGACGGGAATCAAGCTCGACACCGCGGGTGTCCGCGCATCCATCGCCGCGTTCCGCATGAACGTCAGCAACGAGCAGACTTTCAATCCGCTGACGTCGGGCTCAATTAGCGGCGGCTCGAGTCGCCGTCAGGGAATCGAGCTCGACGTCGCCGCTCCCGTCACTCGCTTTGCGCTGCTCTCCACTCTGTGGACACTGAACGACGCACGCTACACTCGCCAGTTCGCGGAGCCCGAGGATCCTGCGTCGTTACCGGTGAACCTCGCCGGCCTACGCGTTTACAACACGGCGCGCTACATTGGCTGCGCCACGCTCGATTTGCGCAAGGACGACGGCATTTCCGCGGGAACATGGAATCTCCGCCTCGCCGGCAACTGGGTCGGCCCCTACTCGCCGTTCGACGAGCCGGGAGTCCTACTCGGCGGCTACGGACTGATGCATGCCAGCGGGCGGGTGCGCCTGTCGCGCGCGGTGGTGCTCGATGCCGGAGTGCGGAACGTCCTCGACCGCGCCTACCCGGAGGTCGTAGCCGGACACATTGTGGCGCCGGGCGAGCCGAGGTCGGTGTATGCCAGCCTTCGCTACCGGTTGTGACGCCAGGTGATCACGCAACACATCCCGTCGTCGTTTATGGGCTCTGGTGAGACACACTCGGCATCAATATGACGCCGCGAATAATCGGGCCGCGACCCCTATCCGCACCCGGAGATCAGGGGAGTTCGCGCGACGGGTCGCGGGCGCTGCCAGAGGACCTGCTGTGCTGTCTCTTATACACATCTCCGAGCCCAC
>JBKOVX010000010.1:0-3046 GCA_046724115.1 Gemmatimonadota bacterium
CCCCCCCCCCCCCCAACACCACAATTCGATCGTCGTCGGCAGCGTCAGATGTGTATAAGAGACAGATCCCGAGCGACGCGATGATCCCCGCCACCAGCCCGATGAAATTTCTCCAGGCGCGGCGCAGCGCTCCGGTGATGAGATTCTCTCCAGGATTGTTGCCGATGATGGGCGCCGGCTCGTGCACGGTGATGGTCAGCGTGCTGGTCGCGACGCGCGCGCCGAGGTAGCGCAGGCGTCCCTCGTAGCGCTCGATCTCCTCGCGTACTCTCGCCAGCTCGCGCTCGACGCGAAGCACTTCGTCGAGCTTGCCGGTCCTGTTGGACAGCAGCGAGATCAGCCTTTCCTCGAGTCGACGCGCATTGGTGACGCGAGCCGTGACATCCACGTACTCCTCACCGACGTCCTGCGCCTGTGAGTTCACCGTCTCTACTTTGCCAATTGTCGAGAGTGAGCTCACCGCTTCGTCGTATCTTGGCGCGGGAATCTTCACTTCCATCGTCGCCTGCCGCATCTGATCGTGCCCGCCGCTCACCGATGAATTGGTGATGTATCCGCCGACCTGCGCCGCCAGCTGCCGGATCTTGAGGATGGCGGGATCCACCTTTTCCACTTCGATGAACGCCTGGCCGGTGCGGATGACCATCGTCGGCGCCGCGGTTGTCCCGGCGTTGACGTTCTGAAGTGGATCGGCAGTCGACCCGGTCTGCGCCACAGCGTCACTCATTGAGGCGACTTCAGGAGTCGCCTGGCCGGAGACTCCACCCACCATCCCGAACGCGGCAGGGGCCGAAGCCGGCGACGACGTGACTGCGGCCTTCGAGAGAGGTCGACCTTGCGTCGCCTCGTCACGGGCGGGCTCGGAATGCTCCCCACACGCTGTCAGCGCGAAGGCGGAAACGATCAGGAGTTTTGCTGCTTTCATTGGTGACTCGGTTGAGGTCTCCTGAGGAGACGTCAGCCGAGCCACTACTTGCACATCAGCTCGCGATAGCTGTCAGCAGCACTTCGATCCGGTGCGGTTATAACGGTCGTTCAACCGCGTGATTCTGAACTCGGTCTCGCTCATGACGCGATCGCCCGGATGCGTGCTCCGCATGTGCGACAGGTACCGCTCGTAGTCGGGAACGCCGAGCACTGCCCGGACGAAGGACGCGGTACGCGAAAAAAAGCTGGTGATGTAGTTGATCATTTATTGGTGGTACGAGCCGGCAGGTATCTCTCGAACAGCTCGAAGATGCGGCGGTACTCGTCTGCCCACGACGAAGGTCGCACGAATGCATGATCCTCGACGGGGTACGCCGCAAGCTCCCAGCGCGTCTTGCCTAGCTCGATGAATCTTTGGGTGAGCCTGACGATATCCTGAAAGTGGACGTTGGTGTCTACCATCCCGTGCGCCATCAGCAGCGGGTCCTGGAGACCTTCCGCAAAGTAGATAGGAGACGACTGACGGTAAGCGAGAGTATCGTTTTGGGGCAGGTTCAGGATATTCGAGGTATATCCCTGATTGTAGTGGGCCCAGTCGGTGACGCTCCTCAGCGCGGCGCCGGCCCCGAAATGGGGGGATTCGGTAAACAAAGCCATTAATGTGATGAACCCGCCGTAGCTGCCACCGTAGATGCCAATCTTCTTCGGATCGACGTGGATCGTCTGGACCAGGTACTTCGACGCATCCACCTGATCCTGGAGGTCCCGTCCGCCCATGTGCCGGTAGATCGCTGTGCGCCAATCGCGACCGTACCCATCGGACCCCCGATAATCGAGATCCAGAACCGTGTATCCCTTCGACGCGAGGAACTGGTTGAACATGTACTCGCGCGGGTACTCGGACCAGAAATTCCCGACATTGTGGAGATACCCCGCGCCATGGACGAAGATCACCGCCGCGCCGTTCGGCTCAGCCTTCATGTCGCTCGGCTTGTAGATGTGCGCGGGAACCTGAGCGCCGTCGGATGCGGGGATCATCACTATCTCCGGAACGATCCACGGAAACGACAGCCACTCCGCGCTCGGCGACACCGTGAGTTGCGACATCTCGGCGCCGTTCCTGTCGCGCAACAGGAAGAGGTCGGGCGGACGATTTACATAGGAGTAGACATCGGCGACGAGCTCACCATCGGGTGAGGCGACGGCGGTGTGCTTGCCGGTCTTTGTCGTGATTCTTTCCATCGGCCCCCCGGCGGCGGGCAGGCGGTAGAGGTGCTGCTCGAATGGCGATACCTGATTGGTCGTGAGGTAGAACCAGCGGCGATCGGGAGAGAGCTCGACATCTCGCACTTCCCAACGACCTCTTGTGAGCTGCTGCTTTCCTGTCCCGTCGGGCGCGATCGTGTAGAGGTGCGAGAACCCGTCGGCTTCCGAGACGTACCAGACGCGTCCTGAGCCGGCGCCGTACCAGCCAGCGCAGTCACTGCACGGCCCGCCGACCCACGCCGTATCGCGCAGCGATTCCAGAACGGTGAGTTTCGCCGACGGATCCACAGCATCGAGAAAGCGCGTCTTGTTATCGTCGCTCGAAGCGAACACGAGCGCTCGCGTTCCGGAATCATTCCAGCCACGCAACTCAAACGATCCCGTCGTTGTGTCGGCGGAGAAAGTCTTCAGCCAGGTTACGTTCGCTGATGGAAGAGCGATCATCGCGACGCGCCCGTGCTGCCCGCTGTCGCCAACTTTGGTGCGGACGCGCAGCTCCTCGGTGTAGCCGGTGCGCGTGACGTACTGCGGGATGTCCGTCGTGCGCTGGCCGGTGGCGGGTGTGCGTGTCGTGATCAGAAGAGCGGAGCCCGTTGGCGAAATCGAGAAATCGGATACCTGTTCGCCACTCTGCAGATAGATCGGTTTGAGGGCGAGCGAATCGCGCAGCAGCCGCTCAGCGCGCGCGATGCTGTCGGCGCGGATGCGATCTCTAACCGATTCGAACAGGTCGCGCTGCTGCTGCTCGAGTCGGCCCCGTTGTCCTTGCGCCTTCGCCGAATCGGTCGGAGCGGGGCCCTGCCGAATGTCGGTCAGCTGCCGCAGCAAACCGCCGGCAAAACCGAGCGAGTAG
>JBKOVX010000453.1:0-12350 GCA_046724115.1 Gemmatimonadota bacterium
TCCCTCCCCCCCCTACGTCAACGTTCCTCTTGTACTACGTATACTCGCCGATATAACGGCTAGCCGGCGAAGGGCATCGTTTGCGTGTCACGAACGAGCGGAGTCCAATGCCTTTCGCCAAACAGCACGGCCAAGACACACCAGCGATCGCCGGGATCAGCTACGCGTTCCCGGCGGGCTCTCGAACCGTCGCTGAGCTTGCCCAGGAGCGACAGCTAACCAGCTCTCCGGAAACGCTCCAGTCCTTCGGGTTCGGCAGTGTCCACGTTGCCGTCGAGGAGAGCCCCTACGATCTGGCATTGGTCGCGAGCACCCGCCTGCTCGACGAAGCGGGGATCGATCGCAGCTCGGTCGGACTCCTCATCTATGGCGGGACTCCGGGGTCGATGTCCTTCGCCAGCGCCGAGCAGGCGGAGGATGGAGCGGCAGGGCTGTGCACGATGTCGCGCTTCAAATATCCCGCGAGTCGACTCCAGTACGATCTGGATCTGTCAAACGCGTGGACATTCGCTGTCGACCAGCTCGCGTGCACGACGCTGCTCGGTGCGGCGCGCATCGCCCGCTCGCTTTGCCTGACGGAAGGGATCGAGCGCGCCCTGTGCGTCTCGTCGGAATTCTTTCCGGTCAACGCCGGGCGAGAAGCGATCTTCAACTGCACGTCGGACGCCGCCTGCGCCGTCCTGATCGAGCGTAATGGCGAGCGGAACCGTTTGGTGTCAGCGACGACCGTCACCAAGGGCTACTACTGGGACGTCGACGCGCTGCGCGACGAGATCGTCGCGTCGTACTTCCCCACCGCTCGCCACGTAATGCTCAAGACGATAGCGGACGCGGGATGGGCGCCGGGCGATGTCGACTGGATAATTCCACACAACGTCAGCATGCGGAGCTGGCAGATCCTCTCCGGGCTGATTCGACTGCCGAACGCGCGCCTGTTCACCGACAACATCGCGCGCCATGGTCACACGCTGGCCGGCGACAACTTCATCAACTATCGCGACGCAATCGATGGCGGCTGCATCAAGCGGGGCCAGCGCGTCGTGATGTTCTCCTATGGGTTCGGCGCGCATTGGACCGGCGTCGCGGTGGAGGCCTGACATGACCAAATCCCAGAGAGTACTGATCACCGGCGCCAGCGGCCTCGTTGGCGAGGGCGTGCTCCGACAGCTCCTGACGGATAATCCGACTCTCGAGGCATTCGTCCTCGTGCGCAATGACATTCGCTGGCAGTTGGCGTCGAGACGTCTCGGCCCGTTGTCAGCGCGCGTCGTGCCGGTTCGCGGCGACGCGACGGTTCCCGGTCTTGGACTCGAGCCGTTGATGAGAAAGCGCGTCGAGCGCGAGACGATCGCTGTAGTGCACGCTGCCGCCGACACCAGCTTCTCCAGGTCTATCGATCACTCGCGATTCATCAACACCCTCGGCACCTACCACGTCATCGAGCTGGCGTCGGAGTGCGAAGGCCTGGAGCGACTCGTCTACGTCAGCACCGCATTCGTCGCCGGTCGTGGAACCGGCGCCATGCTGGAGCGCGACAACGGCGCCGACGCTGGTTGGGTCAACGCTTACGAGCAGTCCAAGTACGAAGCCGAAGCCTGCGTGCGAGGCACCAACCTGCCCTGGGTGATTGCCCGGCCGAGTACAATCGTCTGTCGGGACGCTGACGGCGACATTCCGCAGATAAACGCCGTGCATCGCGCTCTCCGCGTCTATCACCGCGGCCTGGCAGCGATGATTCCCGGCGATCGAGGCTACCAGTTCGACGTCATCACGTCGTCGTACGTCGCCGACGCCATCGCCACGCTCGTGCGGCATCCGAATGCGGTTGCCCAGACAGTCCACCTCTGCTCGGGTCACCGGGCGTTGACATTGGGAGAGATGATGGACTGCGCCTACGACGTCTGGTCGGAATGCCCGATCTGGCGGAAGCGCCGTGTCGAGCGCGCGGTGATCACTGACGCCGAGACGTACGAGTTGTTCGAGAAAGCGGTGATGGAGACGGGCGATGTCCGCCTTCGGTCGGTGCTCAGCTCGCTCTCGCATTTCATTCCGCAGCTGGCGCTGCCGAAGGTCTTCGACACTTCGGTCGCAGAATCATTGCTGAATCCCGCGCCGGATCCGGCCACTTACTGGAAGCCGATGTTGAGACGACTGCTGCAGAACAACTGGGGTCAGTCCGAGGAGGTGGCGGCATGAGCAACCGCGCCGATTTCATCAGCCGCATGGTCGGTTGGCTCAACGAGGATGTAGCGCCGAAAGGCGTGACCGTCCTCGCCGACACGCCCCTCTTCGCCACGCGTCTGCTCGATTCGCTGAAGGTGCTCGAGTTGATCGCATTCACCGAGGAGGTAACCGGTCGCGCGATTCCGGATTCACACATTCGGATGGACAATTTCCAGACTGTGTCGCGCATCGCGGCTGTCTTCTTTCCGGTAGACGAACATGTTGTCGCCTGAAGAAGTCGTCGAGCGGTTGCACCGCGACGGATCGCTTTGGGAAGTGGCTCCGGGCGTGGTTGGCCTGAAAGGGCCCGTCGTCCTGCTGCTTTCAGAGATCGAAGCAGCGCTCGCCGATCTGGCGCGCGCCGAGACTCCGAATGAATGGCGCGCGCCCAACGGTGTCAGCTTCAGAACACTGGAGCGAGCGCAGTATTTCGCGTCGTTTCCGCAGTGGCTCACAGCGGCGTCTCACCTGAGCGGTGACGCCACGGTTCTGGAAGGAATAGCGAGCGCGACCTCGCCCGGCGCGGCCGCGCGTTCTTCGCTGGCGCCAGCCGATGTCGCTCTACCGCCCGCGGTCTGCTACAACACCTACGCAGCGCTCGCTGATTCGGTGGTCGTATCGCCGACACTGATGACCGCCCAGGGCACGTGCTGGCGGCACGAGGCAGGCAGGATCTCCGCACTCGAGCGGGGTTGGGCTTTCACGATGCGGGAGATCGTCTGCCTTGGCTCCGAGCGCGACGTAAAGGAATTTCTCGATCGTGCGGCTGGCCGCGTGACGGCGCTCGAGCGCGTCCTCGGCATCGACGCCGACCTCGAAGCGGCGAGTGATCCATTCTTCGCGCCGACGGCGCGCGGACGGGCTGCACTGCAACGCATCAAAGGACTCAAACAAGAGTTGGTGTTTCGCTTTGCCGACGGACGGCCGCTGGCAATCGCTTCGTTCAACGACCACGAGCTGTTCTTCGGCGAAGCGTTCGGGATCTCGCTGACCGACGGAGCGCCGGCGTGGACGGGGTGTGTGGCGTTCGGGCTGGAGCGCTGGCTGCTCGCCGTCCTTGCCACCTACGGAGTCGACCCTCGGCATTGGCCGCTCACGCTGACAACACACGACCAAACCAGACGCCTGGAGAACACCATATGATCACGATTAACGGTCGGACCAAGACGAGCATTTACGTTCGGTGCGCCACAGCGGCGGATCGCGGTGCGTGGTCAGTCGATCGCGATATCGCCTGGGCGGAGATCGACCGCGACCGCGCTTACGCGCGGCCCGACGTCCTCGCCTCGCTGCGAGATGCGGCTTTGATCGAATCGTATCACCCACTAAATCTCGCGCGGCTGCTGCGCGCCACCCTCGATGACATCGACGCGGGCGTGGTCTTCTCGCTGGAGCTTTACGAGGGATTCAAGCACTTCCATTCGCTGCGACGCTACCTCGACGCGATCGGCTACGAGCCTGCCATCAAAGACGACGAGCTGGTCGCGATCAGGCAGGGACAGCTTGAAGTAGACATCGGCCCGGGCGAGCTGATACCACGGCTAGTCGAATTCATGCTGTCCGAGCACCTCGCCCACTACTTCTTCCGCAGACTGGGTGAGCAGGCAGAAGATCGCGTGCTGGCCGATTTGCTGTCGCGTATTGCCGCGGATGAAGTGCGGCACGCTCAGAGCGCGTCCGACCTAATCGCCAAGCGAATCGCAGCCGATTCGTCGGTAATCCCACGAGTCCTCGATGCCGCGTTGGATTTCCACCATTTCGGCGAGCAGGCAATCGGTGCCGTTCCGATCGCCCAGCCCGGCGATCCCATCGCGATCCAGACCTTTGCCAAGAGAATCGAGCGGCTGTGCGGAATTCGTCTCGTGGATCACATCAAGAACACGAACCTGAGCCGGAGGGCGTCATGATGCCGTCGAGTTCAGAAGTAGCGCTACTCAACTTCTATCGCGCTTCCGAGCTGCACGGCGGGCTGCTCCTCGGCCAGATGGTTCGGCGCACGCGGGATCCCGGGCTGATTCTGAATCTCACGCGCCACAGCGCGGAGGAAGTGATGCACGCCCAGCTGTGGACGGAGACAATCATCGCCATCGGTGGGCGTCCGGCGCCCGTGCGCGAGACTTATCAGACTCGCTACGCAAAGGAGGTCGGGACGCCACTCACGATGCTCGAAATCCTCGCCCTGACCCAGGTTTTCGAGCGGCGGGTTTATCGCCATTTCACCGAGCATTTGCGTCGGCCTGGTGTGCAGCCGGCGGTTGCCGCAACGCTGCGGCGGATGCTGGACGAAGAGCGCGGTCACCTGACGTGGGTAAAGAGATGGCTGGACACCCAGGCGGCCGTTCGGCCCACGGAAGTGCGTGAGGTCATGCGGCGCTACGCCGACGTGGACGAGAGCGTCTACGCCGCGATTTCGTTGGAGTACGGGTGGAGGAAGGCAGCATGACCGCGCACGCCTTGCTCGACCAACCACGCCGTGCGCCGCAGCAGTCGCCCAATCAGCAACGCACCGAGCTGATTCGTCGGCTGTCGCTCGCGGGCGCGCGTGACGACCGTCTTTTCTTCGCGCAGGTGCGCGAGGATCCGCTTCTCGAGATCGAGGCACTCGGCCCGCTCGCCGACGCGAACGTCGTTGTGGTGACTTCCGGCGGCTGCACCGCGCTTTCCCTGCTTGCCGCCGGAGCAAACCACGTCACGGCGGTGGATCTCAACTCGACACAGAACCATCTCGTCGAGCTGAAAGCCGCTGCGCTACGGACACTCACTCTGCCGGAGATCATGAGCTTCTTAGGTGTCGCAGGCGGAACGGCTGAGCGACGCGCTCGTACCTACCGTGTCGTCAGGCCTCTACTCTCTGGACGTGCTGCCGAGTACTGGGATGCGCACCAGAAGGCGATCGGTCGAGGCGCCCTGGCCTGCGGCGTGAGCGAGCTGTTCATCGGCGCCGTCGTGAAAGCAGTGAAGTTATTCGTGCATGGCCCGCGGAAGATCGAGCGACTGCTGTCGCTCCAATCGCTCGAGCAGCAACGCGAATTTTTCGAACGCGAATGGAACACGCGAAGGTGGCGATTGCTGTTCCCGCTTCTGATCAACCGCTGGACGTTCAATCGTGCGTTCGACCCCGAATTCTTTCGTGAGGTCGAGAATCCTAGCTTCGCCACCCATTTCAGGCGACTGTTGGAACACGCGCTCTGCGACATCCCGGTGCGGACGAATTACTTCCTGCACCAGATGCTCACCGGCGCCTATCCGCATCGCGTTCGTGGTGGAGTGCCGCCCTATCTCGATCAAACGGGCGGCGAGATCCTGCGCACGAAGCTGGATTGTCTCGAGCTGGTGGACGGCGGCTACGCCGAGTATCTGGCCACGCGCCCGGATTCGAGCGTCGATGCGCTGGCGATCTCGAACATCTGCGAGTGGCTGGATGCCAGCTCGATCGACACGCTGTTCGAGCAGATCGTGCGAGTCGCCAAGCCAGGCGCGCGTTTCTGCTTCCGCAATTTCGTTGGACACACCGACGTTCCCGAGCGGTTGAGACATATGGTGATCGAAGACGTCGAAGGGGGACGCGCGGCAATTCTTCGCGACAGAAGCTGCCTGCAGTCGCGGATCGCCATCTGCCGGATCGTGAAATGACCGGCCACGCGTTGCGCGCAGAGACCAGCCCGGACGCGCAGGCCTTTAGCCTGCGCGAGGCCACGCCGCCCGACAATGCGGCCCTGATCGAGCTCGCAGCTTCGTGTCCGATGAACGGCGAGATGAGTTTGCGAATGGATCGGGGGCCGGACTTTTTTGCGCTCAACAGGCTAGAGGGCGATCGCTGGAGTGTCACTGTCGCCGAACGCGCCGGTAGCCTTGTCGGGTGCATCGCGATGAGCGAGCGAAGTGTGTACATAAACGGTCGCCCGACTCGGACCGGATATGTAGGCGACTTCAAGGTGCACCCTGCTCACCGGGACACCCGAATCGCGGACGCATTGTCGTTGCGTGCCGAGCCATGGTTCGCCTCACTGCCTCCGACTGCTCCGATTTTTATCACGGTTTTGGCCAGAAACAAGGCGATGGAGCGGAGGCTGTCAGGCCCACGCGGTGTCGCGTCGTTCCAGAAGGTGGGGACGATTCGCACTCATTCCGTGCCGATTCTCTGGCGGCGCAGGCAGAGGCGACATGCGTCGGTGCGCGTCGACCAGGCTCGGTGGAGTGATCTCGATGAGATGGTCGCGCTGTGGAACACCGTCGCTCGGCTCCGTCAGCTGGCGCCGGTTCTGTCGGCAAGATCGTTTGCGGACTGGATTCGCAACGCCCCCGGGCTCGACATCTCGAGTTATCGGCTCGCGCGCTCCGCTAGCGGCGAGCTGGTCGGATTTTTCGCAGTCTGGGACCAGCGGTCGTTCAAGCAGCTCACGGTGGTCGGTTACTCGCGCCGCATGAACGTGGCACGGCTGGCGTTCAATTCTCTTTGCCCGTTCATCGGCGTCGAACGTTTGCCAGCAGCTGGATCACCGCTCGAGTGCGTGACGGTCGCGAACGTCTGCGTTCCAGCGGACAGATCGGACGTGCTCAGAGCGATGTTGAGGTCCGCCTACAACGAGCTGAAGGGCAGGAGATGCTCGTTCATGAATGTCGGACTGGACGTGCGCGACCCATTGTCGAAAGCATTATCCGGCTTCCTGGCGCAGCCGACCGATGTGAACGCCTACATGATGAGAATCCGCTCCGGCGTGGTGCCCGCGCCGCTCGACGATCGGCCGATCCACTACGAGATCGCGCTCGTCTAATGCCATTCCCAACGCTGGTGATCAAATACCGCTGGTGGGTTGTGGCTGGCTGGCTTTTGCTGGCATCGGTCGTCGTTCCCGCCGCATCGCGTGTCGAGAAACGACTCGATGTCACGGCCTCAGTGCCCGGCAGCGAGTCGGCGCGAGTGCAGGCGATCATCAATTCGCGATTCCCTGGAGCTTTTCCGTCTTACGCGGTCCTCGTCGTAACCGGCGGCGCGGCGCCCGCGACATCCGAGGGTCGCGATCTTCTGCTTGCGCTCAGGGAAAACATTTCGCCACTGCATTCCGTCTCGAAAACGCTGTCCTATCTGGACGCTCCCGACTCGGCGTTCATCGGCCCCGCGGGCGAGACGTACATGCTGGTCGGCATGCAGACGCGCGGCCCACGCGCCGAGGAATTGGTTCCGCAGCTACGGGCCATCACGACTCGTCTTGAGTCGGGCCTCCATCAGCGGTTCCCGAATCTTCGGCTGCGCTGGACGGGCGAGATGGCGCTCAATTACGACCTGCGCATCGCCAGCGCCAGTGACGCGCGCGGCGCCGAGCGACGAGTGTTGCCGTTAACGGCAATCCTTCTCGTCATCGCGTTTGGTGGGCTCGCCGCGGCCGTGCTGCCCGTCCTTGCCGGCGCAGTCTCGATCTCACTCGCCCTCGGCGCAGCAGTATTGCTGACCAACTTCTGGCCGCTGTCACTGCTTTTACAGAATGTCGTCGCCATGCTTGGACTGGGCCTGGGGATCGACTACGCGCTGCTCGTGGTTGGCCGGTTTCGGGAAGCCCTGGCCGAGGGAAAGGGCAGCCGGGACGCCGCTATCGAGACGATCGAGAAAGCAGGCCATACTGTGGCGCTTTCGGGGGCGTCGGTGGCAATCGCATTCGCCTCGCTGCTGATGGTGCCGGTCAACGAGATTCGTTCGATCGCGGTCGGCGGGCTGCTCGTCATCGTCATCGCCGTCCTGCTCGCGACGTCGCTGCTGCCGGCACTTCTCTCTTTGATTGGTTCGCGCATCAACGCCGGCACAATTCGCCGAAAACCCTTCGGAATAGCTTCAACGCAGTGGCGACGGTGGGGTCGCTTCGTCTGCGCACATCCGTTGGCCGTTCTGATCGTCGCCAGCGCGCCGCTCGGCGCCGTTGCGTGGCAGGCACGGCGTCTCACCACGGATCTGCCGCGCGGCGACTGGCTGCCGCGGGACCTGGAATCTTCCCGCGCGCTGCGAACTCTCACCGCGATGCACACGAGCGGGGTGGTGAACGCGATTCGCATCGTCGTCGAGCTGCCCGATGGTGTGACCTGGGATTCACCGGCAGGTTGGTCTGCGCTTCGTCACCTCAGCACCACCGTTCAGCGAGACAAGCGCGTCGCGCGCGTCAGGTCCATCACCACCGTGACGGGGCTCGTCTCACCGAATCTCGAGGTGTTGGCAAGAATTCCCACCGATGTCCGGGAGTCGATGGTGACGTCGGATGGCCATCTCGCTCTGGTCGAGGTGCTGCCGTCGGAGGGCGACGGAGTGGCCGGTGCCGGCGATCTAGTCAGAAGCCTTCGTGGAATACCCGCTGAAACGAGCCTGGGGATTTCGGGGGGCGGCGTGCTCGTGGGTGGACTGCCGGCGCTTAACGTCGATTACGAGCAATCGACGATGGGTCATTTTCCGCCGATTGTGATCGCCGTCGTCGGCGTGACGCTTATCTCGCTGCTGGTGGGCTTCAAATCGGCATTGATTGCAGTAAAAGCAGCGATTCTCAACCTCTTTTCGGTGGCCGTGGCATTTGGCGCCGTGGTGCTGGTGTTCCAGGATGGCCACGGCATCGGCGTGGTCGGGTTGGACGCAGCACTCGGCGGGACCTTCCCGGCAATTCCCCTGTTAGTGTTTTGCGTCGTTTTCGGCCTCAGCATGGATTACGAGGTGTTTCTGGTTTCCCGAATCACCGAGGCCAAATCCGGCGGCATGTCAGATGACGAAGCGATCGCCGAGGGTCTGGCGCGCACCGGAGGACTCATCAGCAGTGCCGCCGCGATCATGATTGCAGTTTTCGGGGCGTTCATGCTCGGTGATTTCGTGTTGATCAAGATCCTGGGATTCGCGCTCGCTGTGGCCGTTCTCGTCGATGCCACGGTCGTGCGAATTGCGATCGGCCCTGCCCTGATCAAGCTCGGCGGGAAATGGAATTGGTGGCCTGGCAAGACCTACCCCATGGTACGTACTGTGCCTAGTATCCAATTGGAATCCACCGACGGACGGCTCGATGCCCCTTCGCAATCTGTTTCCTGAATCGATCTTCGGCCGCAAGCTGAATCCCAACGCCGAGCGCCGTTTACGGCTGTCTCAGGCGAGGGCGGAGGAGACGATCATTCGTGGTCACGTCGACAACGCTCTGATGTTTGTCGACACTTTGGCAGAGGATCTCTCGTTCGATCGCGCGATCGACACGTACATCCGTGTGATGGGGATACCGGAGCCACTCGCCAGCACGGTCGCTACCCGCGCCCTGGTTCACCTCGGGCGTGATTTGGTGCCATTCAGGCGCCGGATGCAACGGGAAGGCGAGGACGTTGCAGCCGAGAAGCCGAGGTTGAGGCTGGACGAGGCGTCGCGGGCGGGGGACATCAAGCGGGCGTAGATCGGAACTGCGCGTTTCCCCAGGCAATAAGACAACTGCCCGCTGGGCGCTGACCGCCGCTCGCTGACCGCTTACCGCTGCAAACGACGGGACAGCTTTTCGCGTAGCCATGGGAAAAACAATGTTGTCTCTGTCACGCAAGCGAGATCTGTCTCGTCGTCTGCAGCGGTAAGCAGCGAGCGACAGAAGCGATCAGCGCCCAGCAGGCAGTTGTCTTTGTCTGTCCACTGAGCCTAGGTCCGTATTTCGTCGGTGACGCGAAAGTCACGCAAATCGGCGACGCTCACCACGAGAATCAGCGTGACTATAATCGCCGACGTCACGCACCAAATACAAATAGCGTGGATCACCCCGAGCTCGAGGTACGTCAGCCACGCCGAGAACAGCACTCCGACGGCGGCCTCGGCGACTAGCACCACCGATATCACACGCTCGTCCTCAAAGCGCGGAAGGGTGCCGATCAACGCAACCGCAAACACATCCAGGTAGAACAACACACCCCAGGCGGCGACCGGCAGGCCGAGGAATCGGGACCATTTGCTGGTGTTGACCGTCTCGCACGAGCCGATGCTGCAGCTCAGCTCGCCAATGACGCCGAGCTTGTAGAGGGTCAGATAGAGGGCGACGAAGATCCCGGCCAGCGCCAGCGCGGCCACGATCATCCGCTTCGTCACTTCTTCTTTGCTGAGGTGCTGGAAGCCGCCGGCGCGGCTGGCGACGCGGTCGCGGCGGCTGAATCGACCAGTCGCTTCATCTCGTCGTACGTCCGCATTCCGGGATACAACTTGTTGCCGATGACGAACGTCGGTGTCGAATTCACGCCCCGTCTCAGTCCGTCGGCCAGATTCGCCGCGATGCGCTTGTTGTATTTGCGCGCGTCGAAGCATGCTTCCCACTTCGCGACGTCGAGTCCGACCTCACCTGCATATCTCTTGAAGAACGGTTTCGGCTGTTCGGTTGCCTCGCCATTCCATTCGTCCTGCGCCTGGAAGATGCGATCGTGCATCTGCCAGAACTTTCCCTGCTCGTCGGCGCACGCGGCGGCGTTCGACGCGGCCAAAGTGTTCCGGTGTTGGTTGAGGGGGAAATCGTAGTAAGTCAGGCTGGCGAGACCGGCGTTGATGATGCGCGTCCGCACATCAGGCTCGGTTACCGTCGCCCAGCCGCCACACGATGGGCACTCGAAATCCGCGAACTCGAGAATCTTTACCGGGGCATCGACTTTGCCTATCAGGTAGCCCTGCGCGGGACCGGCGTTGGTGGTGTCGGCAACGTCGCGAACTTCAGCAGCGCGAGACTTGGGCTTGCTCGCCACATAACCGAGTGCAGCCACGCCAACCAGAGCAATCAGACCGAGTATCCAGAAAAACGCCTTGGGCCGATTTGATCCGCTGGACTCCCTCACCGTATTGCGAGGGGGTACGTTCCTGTCTCTCGATCTATCGTTGTTGGCAGGCATCTTTCGTGATTGATTGCGTGTGCTTTGGCTCGGGGAGCGTTCGTGACGCGAAAGCTAAGAGAGGGGTATAGAGATGCAAGCTGATATCCTCAGAGCTCCGGTCGGACCTGGAGCGATTCACGTCGAGAGATACGGACACGGAGGAACGGCTGTCATCCTCCTCCACGGTTTCGGGACGTGCAACTTTCTCTGGCGCGCAATCGCGCCCGCGATCACAACCGCCGGGCATACCGCCTACTCGGTGGATCTGCTCGGACACGGCCAGTCTGACCGCCCCCTCGACGCCGATTTCGGCATCGCCGCTCAAGCCGAGTACATCGATGCTGCGATGACGGTGCTGCGCGTTTCGCGAGCCGTAGTAGTGGGCGTCGATCTAGGCGGCGACGTAGCGATGAAGCTGGCGGCGAACCGCCCCGATCGAGTCGAGAAGCTCGTCCTGATCAATACTCCGGCTTTCGAGGATTTGCCGGCGAAGGACATCACCCAGATGCAGCGCCGGACGGCGAGGTTCGCGTTCAGCCTGACGCGCGGCGTAATGGGAGCAGCTCCCCTTCTCGAGGGCGTGCTGCAGGGCAGCGTCGCGGACCAGGAGAACATGCCGATGAAGCTGATCGCCCGTTATCTCGCCCCCTTCGTGGGGAAGGACGGCGCAAA
Source organism: Gemmatimonadota bacterium (assembly GCA_046724115.1). Classification (GTDB taxonomy): domain Bacteria; phylum Gemmatimonadota; class Gemmatimonadetes; order Gemmatimonadales; family Gemmatimonadaceae; genus UBA4720. The sequence continues at coordinate 11,740 of JBKOVX010000453.1, forward strand.
TCATCTCCTGACGCTGGCGAGCGCGGTTCATCGAGCTGATCTGGACGAGGACGAATACGCCGAGATCAAGGCGCCTACACTCATCATCTGGGGCGACGAGGACAAATGGGTCGATCAAAAGGTTGCCGACAGGCTCGTCAACGCCATTCCGGACGCGCGGCTGGTGAGGCTGGCCGGCGTGGCGCGGCTGGTCCCCGAGGAAAACCCTGAGCATCTCTCGGAATTGCTCCTGGATTTCATCAAGAGACGCGCTGCGGCATGAACCTTTCTCCTATGAAATGGTGTCTAAGATCGGTAGATTAGTGAACACGATTTCATAGACGTTTTTACATCAGCCCACTTAATGAACACCACGAAAAACAGATTCCGGAAGGAGCCAGTCCGAGCGGCGACACCATTTGATGAGGCCCGGGACGAGCTGTTTCAGCAGATCATGCGCTGCGGCGTTATCGATTCTGCTTCCGACGACCAGAAGGATTGGTTCGACAACACGATGGAGTACCTGACGGAGCGCTACTATGAGTTGGCGCCGTCGCAGATCGAGCAGCTGAGGGTTCTAGGCGAGCGGTTCGCTCAGCCACCCAAGGCCCGCAGAGCGGTTTAGAGAGAGG